>CALEQS010000228.1 GCA_937907975.1 uncultured Clostridia bacterium
AGATAGATTCCCCAGCCCAGAACACTGCCAAAGGCGGCGGCGGACAGCAATTTGGGCCGCATATGGACATAGAGCGCAAAGGCGGCGGCACCGGCGGCTCCGGTCAGGATCTGCACAGCGGCTGTATTCATGCAAGTCCACCTCCCAGCAGGATGATTGCAACGCCGAATCCGGCGGCAATGGCCACGGCGAGGATCAGCGCCTCCACCAGCCGATAGGTGCCGGTGACGATGTCCCGGTAAAACAGCTCCCGCACGCCGTTGACCAGACTGAGTCCCGGGATCAGCACCATGATCTCACCGATCATGATCTTGTCCGCGTGATGACCAAGGCCAAGTCTGACTGAAAAGAGAGCCAGACAGCCGGACAGAAAGCTGGCCAGAAAAGTAAACAGCAGGCGGCTCTGACTGTTGTGCAGTTGTCGGTTCAGCGCCAGATTCAGCCCGTAAACCGGGGCAGAGACCAGAATGGCGGCGATGCCGTCCCAAATATCGCCGCCGAAGAAAATGGCATAAAAGAATGCGGTGAACAGAAATCCGAGCATTTCGGGCAGAATTTTATTTTTATGCCGGCGTTCCGCGACGATCATCCGGCGGATCTCGTCCACGGCCGGCTGATCGTCGCAGATTTTATAGGCTATCCGGGCCAGCCGTTCCAGCCGCCCCAGATCGGTGCCGGTGGACAGCACGCGCACGGACTGGGTGTAGTGGCAGCCGTCGGGCGCTTTGATGGAGATGTCCACTTTTGCACTCATGGCGTAGGCGCAGCAGAGCGTGAAGCCATAGGCATCCATGATGTGCAGTGCGATGCGCTCCACCCGCTGGGCTTCGTTGCCGGCTTCCAGCATCATGCTGGTGATGTCCAGAATGCACTCCAGAAACAGTTCACATTCCGCATGGCTCATGTCCGTGGCCTTCATTGCATCCACCTCGATTTTGAAGCATTTAAGGCATTATAGCCTATCAACGGTCTGTTTGACAACCCTGTGCTAAGCCTGTCCTGCGGCGCATAGAGTAAAAACAAAGAGGAGGGAGTACGATGAATACAGTGGAGCGGGAAAAACGATTTGAACGCAGCAGAAAAGAGAAGGCTGGGAAGCGGGAAAAGCTGGAGAAACGGCTGGATCATCTGCTGATCCGGTTCATCGCTTCTGCGCTGATCTTTCTGCTGGTGTTCGTGGGCGGACGGCTGATCCCGGAGCGGGCAGCGGATGTGTTTGGTGCGGTGCGGCAGATGATCTGTGCTGATCTGGATCTGAGCGGCTCAGTAGAAGCCGTCGGCAGTGCGGTCCAGTCGGGGGAGAGCATTCCGGCCGCCTTGCGTGACTGGTGCGTGGATACCTTTCTGCCTGCCTCACTTCGGACAGAGGACGGCGGAATAGAGCAGTGCCTGACAAACGGAACAGCCTACCGCGCCCATCTGCTGGCCCCCAGTCAGAAACTGCTTGTGCTGAAGCGGAGGTGAGGTTTCTGAGCGGCCGCCTTGTGGTGACGCCCGGTTTTGCCGCACTGCTGAGTGCGTCGGCCTATTTCGGAAGTCTGCGGCTGACCGGGGTGTTTCTGCTGGCGGCGGCGATCCATGAGACAGGCCATCTGCTGACGCTCCATTTCATGGACACCGCGCCTGAGCGGCTGACATTATCCGCCTGCGGGGCGGAGCTGACGGTTCGGAGCGGGCTGTCCTTTCGGCGGGAATTGTTTCTGTGCCTTGCCGGCCCGGCGGCCAACCTGCTGACGGCAATTGTTTTATCGGCCCTTGACCGCTGGCCGTTGCTGCTGGGGGCCAGTCTTCTGCTGTGTGCGTTCAATCTTCTGCCCCTGCGTCCGCTGGACGGCGGGAACGCATTGTTTGCGTTTCTCTCTATTGTTGGTGCCCCAGAGCGTGCGGAGCGGCTGACTGCGGTATTTTCCCGGGGGTCAGCGCTGGCCGTCCTGACGTTGGGCGGCGTGTTGATGCTGCGGGAGAATGGCTGTCCGTGGCTCCTTTTTATGGGTATCTGGCTGACCTGCGGGGCGTTTCAGCAAATTTGAACCCTTGTATTTTGACGCTGAATCAGATAAAATAAACTCATTATAATGGAAGTGTGTCGCCTTTTTTGCTTTGGCAGCCATTTTACGAAAGAAACAGGAGGGATGATGGATGGATCCCCGGCTGAAACGAATTCTGCCACGGGTGCAGAAGCCTGCCCGCTATACCGGCGGTGAATATAAGGAGATCCAGAAGGACAAATCTGAGGTGGACACCCGCTTTGCGTTCTGCTTCCCGGATAACTATGAGATCGGGATGTCCAATCTGGGTATGCGCATCCTCTATGCGGTCATTAACCGGATGGACGGCGTCTGGTGTGAGCGCTGCTTTGCCCCGTGGCCGGACATGGAGGAGGAGATGCGCAAGGCTGGCATCCCGCTCTATGGCCTTGAGAGCGGTGACCCGATCACAAATTTTGATTTTATCGGCTTCTCACTTGGCTATGAGATGGCCTATACCAATGTGCTCAATATGCTGGATCTGGCCGGCCTGCCGGTCCGGGCATCGGAGCGGGATGACTCCATGCCCATTGTCGTGGCAGGCGGTACCTGCACCTATAACGGTGAGCCGCTGGCACCATTTATTGACATCTTCTGCCTTGGCGAGGGCGAGGAGGAACTGGTGGAGATGATCGAGCTCTACCGCCAGGGCCGGAGCAGAGGCTGGACAAAGGCAGAGTATCTGCGCGCCGCTGCCCAGATCCCCGGCCTCTATGTACCTTCTCTCTACGAGGTGAGCTACAATGGGGACGGCACCGTCGCCGCTGTCACAGCAAAGGACGGCGCGCCGGAGACCATCACCAAGCGCATCATTCAGGATATGGATGAGGCTTATTTCCCCACGGATACGATCATTCCATCTACGGAGATCGTCCATGACCGGGTCATGCTGGAGCTGTTCCGCGGCTGCATCCGTGGCTGCCGCTTTTGTCAGGCGGGCTTCTGCTACCGCCCGGTGCGGCCCAAGAGCCGGGATCTGCTGATCCAGCAGGGCATCGAGGCCTGTCAGAAGTCCGGCTATCAGGAGATGACGCTCTCGTCTCTGTCCTCCAGCGATTACCGCCAGCTGGAGGGATTGTGTGACGGACTGCTGGAATACTGCGCCCCCCGCAATATCAACCTGAATCTGCCTTCGCTTCGGGCGGACGGCTTTTCCATGTCCATTATGGAAAAGCTCCAGCGCTCCCGCAAGAGCAGCATCACCTTTGCCCCGGAGGCGGGCACTCAGCGCCTGCGCGACGCCATCAACAAGAACGTCACCGAGGAGGATCTGCTGAAATCCTGCCGCACCGTCTTTGAGGGCGGCTGCAACGCGGTGAAGCTCTACTTCATGCTGGGTCTGCCCACCGAGACGGACGAGGACGTGGTGGGCATTGCGGATCTGGCCAATAAGGTGTACCTCTGCTGGCGGCAGTACGCGGTCAGCCGCGCCCGGGGCATCCGCATCACGGTGTCTACCAGCTTCTTTGTGCCCAAGCCCTTTACCCCCTTCCAGTGGGAGGGGCAGATCACCATGGAGGAGTACCAGCGCCGGGTGCAGCTGCTGCGCAGCGCCATTACCAATAAATCCATCATCTATAACTGGCATGACCCGGACACCTCCTATCTGGAGGCAGTGTTCGCCCGGGGAGACCG
>CALEQS010000229.1 GCA_937907975.1 uncultured Clostridia bacterium
TACGCTTACTTGCAGCGATGGCTGAGTATGGAATAACTTTGACACCCATTTTATGTGCAATTTCAAAGCCGTTAATGGGTACGCAGGATACTCCATACTTTACGAACATTCTAACGACGATACGCTTGATTTCTTCGTATCTTTGATTCGATATTTTGATCGACAATCCTTACTCCTCTCCGAACAGCGCATCAATCAGAGCTTTCTTTTCCTGATCCGTCATAGAAGAAGCATTTCTTGCAATCATACGGCGAACTTGGTGATAGTTGAACGCATCGTTCTCAATTCCCAGAAGATAATCCGATGTTGTGTGTAACGCAGTTGCCATATTAGCAATTACGTCTGGTTTTGGTTCTCTTGTTCCGGCAATATAACGTGACATAGCGGTTTCTGTGATACCGATTCGTTCAGCCAGTTCCTTCTGTTGCATGCCCCGTTTCTGAAGCATCTCAGATATTCGTTCTCCTAATGCCTTGCCCATGATAGTTCCTCCTTTTTGTCAGGTTTCGTTCACCGGCCTGATTTTATTATATTTGTAACTTGCCAAAATGCCAAGCATGATTGCAAAAGTAAAATTATTCCAAAAACAATCGATGGCATTGAGAGTGATTATCAACATCACCACATAAAAAGAAAACCGGAGAGATCCACACAGGATCTCTCCGGTTCGGCTTAATCGGTTATTACTCCTCGTCGGAGTCGTCCTCGGCGTCCTCGTAGCCCAGTTCGATCTCGAACTCCTGGCCGCAGCCGGGGCAGACGACGCGGCCGGAATCCAGCACGCTCTTGTCCACGACCAGCGTGTCGTCGCAGTTGGGACATTCCAGCTCAAAGAAGCCGTCCTCCTCGAGGGCCTGCAGGGCCTCCTCGGCGTCGTCTTCCTCGTCGTCATACTCGTCCTCAGCATCGGGGAACTCCTCGCTGTAGACATAGTCCTCCAGCATAGCCAAGCTGTCGGACACATCGTCCAGCTGGTCAGCCAGTGCCTGAATGGAGTCGTCATCCTCCTCGGTGTTCAGTGACAGGTGCTCCAGAATGTCCATCATAATGGAGATCAGCTTGCCCTCGGTGGTCTTTTCGGGGTCAAATTTCAGGCCCTCGGCCACGCCCTTGAGGTAAGCAACTTTTTCGGAAAGGGTCATGTTGTTGTCCTCCTTTCAGGAAAACAGAGTGTATTCAAAGAGAATACGGGAAAAGGCGGATGGGCGGGAATTACTTTACGCGACCCATGTACTCGCCAGTACGGGTGTCGATCTGGATGCGCTCACCCTCGTTGATGAAGATGGGCACCTTGACCTCGGCACCGGTCTCCAGCTTGGCAGGCTTGGTGACGTTGGTGGCGGTGTCGCCGCGGACGCCGGGCTCGGTCTCAGTGACCTCCAGCTCGACAAAGTTGGGGATCTCAACGGAGAACACCTTGCCCTTATAGCTGAGCAGCTTGCAGGGATCATTCTCCTTGACAAACTTGAAGTTTTCGGGCAGATCGGCCTTGGCAACGGGAGTCATCTCGAAGGTCTCGTTGTCCATGAAGTAGTAGAGATCACCGTCGTTATAGCTGTAGGTGGTCTCGATGCGGTCGATAAAGGCCTCCTCAAACTTGGTGGTGGGGTTGAAAGAGGTCTCGGTCACGGCACCGGTCACGATGTTCTTCATCTTGGTGCGCACAAAGGCGGCGCCCTTACCGGGCTTGACGTGCTGGAACTCGACGACCATCATCAGTTTGCCTTCGTACTCGAAGGTCTTGCCGTTACGAAAATCACCGGCAGTAATCATAATGAAATTCCTCCATGAATTAGATTTAGATCGTTCACCGGCGTAACCGGCAAAATGGGCAGAGAAAACCGCCCTATGTTTCACTTTATTTTATACCAGTTTCTCTGATTTGACAAGGGGCGGGCGCAATTTCCGTCATTTTGCAAGGGAAAATTTACTTGACAAAGGGATTTTGTGTGCGTAGAATAAAATCTATAAGTAAATTGCTTCCCCCAAAGACGATGAAGGGAGAAAAGGCTCTGCTTTTTCATTTCAGAGAGCTGCCGTTCGCTGCAAGGCAGTATGAGATCCAGAGCGCATATCTGTTCCCGGAGTTGACTGCCCGAACGGTGCCGTTGCGCCCTATTAAGGCTGTCCGGCTGACGCCGTTATCTGTCCTGGCCTTGTTAGAGGCTGCTGAGGGCTGGCAGGCAACTGTCGGCTGAAACAGGGTGGTATCGCGTAATTTTACGCCCCTGACGCACGTTGCAGTGGTCAGAGGCTTTTTTTATTGCCCTCTGGTCAACAAACAGTTTTCCTCCTGTCATCTGAGGCCGCAGGCCGAAGAATCTTACAGCACCAGCTCCTGCAGGCAGAATGCTTTTCGTCGGAGACGGGTGCTTTCAGATCCTTCGCTTCGCTCAGGATGACGGGGAGGTATGGCAGAAAAAGGAGATCAAAACCATGAAAGGCTACGAAAAGTATATTCCCTTCAAACCCCAGCCCATTGAGAACCGCACCTGGCCGGACAACCTCATCACCCACGCCCCCCAGTGGTGCTCCGTGGACCTGAGAGACGGCAACCAGGCCCTCATCGACCCCATGAACATGGAGGAGAAGCTGGAGATGTTCCATATGCTGGTGGACGAGATTGGCGTCAAGGAAGTCGAGATCGGCTTCCCCTCCGCCTCCGACACCGACTATGAGATCTGCCGCGAGCTCATCGAGGGCGGCCACATCCCCGACGATGTGACCATTCAGGTGCTGGTGCAGGCCCGGGAACACCTCATAAAAAAGACCTTTGAGGCCATCAGGGGCGCCAAGCACGTCATTTTCCACTTCTATAACTCCACCTCCACCCTCCAGCGGGAGGTTGTGTTCCGCACCGACGTGGCGGGCGTGAAGAAGATCGCCACCGATGCCGCCGACCTCATCTATCAGATGGCCCAGCCCGTCATTGCCGAGGGCATGGATCTGCGCTTTGAGTACTCTCCCGAGTCCTTCATGGGCACCGAGATGGACGCCGCCGTGGAGATCTGCGAGGCGGTGCTGGATCACCTCCACGCCGACGAGCAGCACAAGGTCATTCTGAACCTGCCCACCACGGTGGAGAACTGTATGCCCAACCAGTTCGCCGACGAGCTGGAGTATTTCATCCGCAAGCTGCCCGGCCGTGAGCGGGCCATCATCTCCCTGCACCCCCACAATGACCGGGGCTGCGGCGTGGCCACCACCGAGGCCGGTCTGCTGGCCGGCGCGGAGCGCGTGGAGGCCTGCCTGTTCGGCAACGGCGAGCGCACCGGCAATGTGGACCTCATCACCGTGGCGCTGAATATGTATGTGCAGGGCATCGACCCGGAGCTGGACTTCAGCCATATGGACCGCATCCGCGAGATGTACGAGCGCTGCACCAAGATGCGGGTGCCCGAGCGCCAGCCCTACGCGGGGGATCTGGTGTTCACCGCCTTCTCCGGCAGCCATCAGGACGCCATCAACAAGGGCTTCAACTATATGGAGGAGACCGGCACCGACAAGTGGATGGTGCCCTATCTGCCCATCAACCCCGCCGATCTGGGCCGGGAGTACGAGCCGGTGCGCATCAACTCCCAGTCCGGCAAGGGCGGCGCGGCCTTCATCATGAACCACAAGTTCGGCTTCGATATGCCCAAGGCCATGCACGGCGAGTTCGGCGCAGTGGTGCAGGAGGAGAGCGACCGGGTCGGCAAGGAACTGAAGGCCGACCACATCATGGAGCTGTTCGAGCGCGAATATCTGAAGGTGGACGGCCCCTACAAGCTGATCAAGCACGCCTTCCATGAGGAGACGGTGGACGGCCACAGCCAGGTCACCTTCTACGGCACCATCCAGCACGAGGACACCGTGTTCTCCGTCAACGGCGAGGGCAACGGCCCCATCGACGCCTTCTTCAACGCCATCCACGGCCAGAAGATGGACAAGCTGACCTTCGTGGACTACAAGTCCCACGCCATCACCAAGGGCTCCGACTCCGTGGCCGTGGCGTATATCCAGCTGCGGGACGACGAGACCGGCGAGGACATCTTCGGTGTCGGCGTCAGCCATAACATCAACCTGGCCCCCCTGCGCGGTATCCTCTGCGCCATCAACCGTTATCAGCGCAAGAAGGAAGCGGCCGAGGCGAAGGCCGAGTAAGATCACAGGAAAGAAAAAAGCGCCCCCGGAACCGATAGTTCCGGGGGCGCTTTGCGTCTGAGAAATGATCAGCCGCAGCTGTGGTGGCCGCAGGTATGGCCTTCTTTGTGCTCGTGGTCATGGTGGTGGCACTCGGTATTGGGATCATAGCGCAGGGTGCCGCCTGCAAAGGCGGCGGCGCAGAGGTCGGCATTTCCGGTGACGCCTGGGTAGAGCTCGATCCCGGCCTGAGCCAGTGCATTCCGGGCGCCGGCGCCGATGCCACCGCAGATCAGGGCGTCCGCACCCAGCTCCTTCAGCACGCCGGCCAGCGCGCCGTGGCCCTGACCGTTGGTGCTCACGATTTCACTGTGCGTGATGGCGCCGTTTTCGATGGTGTAGACCTTGAACTGCTCCGTGTGGCCAAAGTGCTGGAACACCTGACCGTTTTCATAACAGACTGCCAGTTTCACGGTAGATCTTCCTTTCTATAAACCTATTACTCGCTTAGTATAAGGGTAAATACGGACGCTGTCAACCGCTCAGAAAATCAGGAGCCCCCGGAACCGCCGGTTCCGGGGGCTGTTGTGTAAGCTGGGGGTCATCTCTGCTTTTGCTGAAGCTGGAGCCGGTCGGCGATCATGGCGATGAACTCGCTGTTGGTGGGCTTGCCCTTGGCGGAGTTCACCGTATAGCCGAAGTAGCGCTGGAGCGTCTCCAGATCGCCCCGGTCCCACGCCACCTCGATGGCGTGGCGGATGGCGCGCTCCACCCGGCTGGCGGTGGTGCCGAAGCGCTTGGCCACTTCGGGATAGAGCACCTTGGTGACGGCGTTGATCACGTCCATGTCCTCCACCGCAATAAGAATGGCCTCCCGCAGATACTGGTAGCCCTTGATATGGGCGGGCACGCCGATCTCGTGAATGATGGCGGTGACCAGTGTCTCCAGACTCTGACGGCTGGGAGAGGACTCCAGTCCGCCGAAGCGGAGCAGACGGATGCGTTCGGTGACGCTGTCCAGTCGACATGGCTTGGTCAGAAAGAAATCTGCGCCCAGTGCCGCCGACTGATTGACTACATTGCCTCGGGTGAAGCCAGACACCACCAGAATGGTGGGCCGATGGCCGCCCGCGTCGCTGATCTTGTGCAGCAGCTCTAATCCGTCCATGCCGCTCAGCACCAGATCCATCACCAGTACGTCAACGCCGCCGGCGTCAATCAGCTCCAGCGCTTCGCTGCCGTCGCCCACAGAACCGATGACTTCCATATCGGTCTCTGCGGTGATTGTGTCGTTCAAAAGAATGCGGAATTCTTCATCTGCATCCGCCAGTAGAATTTTAATCGTACTCACTTGCACCCATACTCCTTTTGACAAATTTGCCTGCTAAATCAGACACACAACATTCACAATTTGTTGTTGTTCATAATTTATCAGAAAAGATGGATAAAATCAATAGAAAGTTGAGAGATTGTGTATCTTTTTGCCGACTTACTATGCTTGAAAACGACGGCGTTCGACGCCATTTTTTAACATTATTATTTCCTGCATTTCTCCGATTTCCGGGAAATTATTAATCATTATGACATTTTGGTGGGTTAAATTATTCAAAAATAAAAATAAAAGTCCCGAAGCGTTAACCGAGAGGGAAACGCTTCGGGACGTCGAAATTTGTCAGGCAGACAACTCAGCCAAACAGCGCCATCAGGACGCCGGCGGCGATCGCGGAGCCGATGACACCGGCCACATTGGGGCCCATGGCGTGCATCAGCAGGAAGTTGCCGGGGTTCTCCTTCTGGCCGACGGTCTGGGAGACGCGGGCGGCCATCGGCACGGCGGACACGCCGGCGGAACCGATCAGCGGGTTGATCTTGTCCTTCAGGAACAGGTTCATGATCTTGGCGAGGACCACGCCGCCGGCAGTGCCGAAGGCAAAGGCGACGATGCCCATGGCCAGAATGACCAGAGTTTTGGGGGACAGGAAGGTGTTTGCGGTGGCGGTGCAGCCCACGGAGATGCCCAGGAAGATGGTGACGATGTTCATCAGCTCGTTCTGGGCGGTCTTGCTCAGGCGGTCCACCACGCCGGTCTCCTTAAACAGCACGCCCAGCATCAGGCAGGCCACCAGCGGGGCCGCAGAGGGCACCAGCAGGGAGACAAAGACGGTGATGACGATGGGGAAGAGGATCTTCTCCTTGCGGCTGACCTGGCGCAGAGGCTTCATGATGATCTGACGCTCAGCCTTGGTGGTCAGCAGCTTCATGATGGGGGGCTGGATCACGGGGACCAGTGCCATGTAGGAGTAAGCAGCCACGGCGATGGGGCCCAGCAGCTCGGGGGCCAGACGGGTGGTCACGAAGATGGCGGTGGGGCCGTCCGCGCCGCCGATGATGCCGATGGAGGAGGCCTGGGCGGCGGTGAACATACCGCTCAGACGGCAGCCAGCATAGGTAATGAAGATGCCCAGCTGAGCGGCAGCGCCCAGCAGCAGGCTCTTGGGGTTGGAGATCAGGGGGCCGAAGTCGGTCATGCAGCCCACGCCGAGGAAGATCAGGCAGGGATAGATGCCCAGCTTGACGCCCAGATAGAGGTAGTCGACCAGACCCGGGGTGACCGAGGTGCCGATCAGGCCGGTGAAGCTGGCACGCAGGGTATCGGTGATGCCCTCCAGGCTGTTGACAAAATCAGCGGTGACGGGGGCCCCTCCGAAGAGATCCCAGTGGACATGGCCGCCGGCAAAGAGGATCTCGTGGAACATCTCCGCGCCGGGCAGGTTGGTCATCAGCATACCGAATGCGATGGGGAGCAGCAGCAGCGGCTCAAACTTCTTGACGATGGCCAGATACATGAGGACGAAGGAAATGCCCATCATGATGAGACACTTCCAGTTGCCGTCCTGCGCGAACTGGTAGAAGCCGGTCTGCTCCAGGAAGTTCAGGATAGCAGTCATACTTTATCGCCTCCAGTCGATCACTGGAGCACGCAGAGCAGAGTGCCGGGGTCCACAGCGGCGCCCTGGGTGACGCTGATGGAGGCGACGGTGCCGTCGCTGGGAGCCATGATCTCGTTCTCCATCTTCATAGCCTCCAGCACGAAGAGCACGTCGCCGGACTTGACGGCCTGGCCGTTGGTCACGTTGATGCTCAGCACGGTGCCGGGCAGGGGAGAGGTGATCTGGGTGCCGGCGGCGGGAGCGGCGGGGGCCGCGGCCGGGGCGGCGGCAGGAGCGGGTGCAGCGGCAGGGGCCGCAGCAGGAGCGGCGGCAGCGACAGCTTCGGTCTCCAGCGTGACGTCGTAGACGGAGCCGTTCACGGTAACTTTGTAGTGCTTGGTCATATTAGTTCTCTCCAATCTCTCTTAGATTTTTTTGATCGCAGTGATTCTTACGTTCTGGAAGCCCACGCCGAGATCCTCGGCCAGCGCGGCGGTGATGGCGGCCATCAGCTGGGGATCCTGCTCGGGTGCGGCGGATGCGGCGGCCTTCGGTGCGCTGACGGGCGCGGCGGCACGGGGCTTTGCCGCGGCGGCGGGAGCGGGCTTTTCCAGCTTGCGGACAACGGCGCTCATCGCAGAGGACAGAATGACGATGACGATCAAACTGCAGAACACGGTGATGATGCCGAAGGCGCAGACGAAGGGAATGCTGTAATTCATATGCTACCTCCTCTACTCTTCTCGCTGACCCGCAGGGGCCGGCGCTTGTATACCTCATGGCGGAACAGATAAATCATTCCACACGCAAGTATAACTGATTGATGGAGATTTTGCAATCGAAAAAAGGGCAAAATTTAGAGGTTTTTTACGTCTTTTTAGGGAAAATAGTTTTCCAAAAGTTCCGATGAAACAAAAATCCGCGTTCTGGAAAAGCATGAAAAAATCCTCCCCTGTCCCGCAGTGCGGGGACAGGGGAGGGAAAAGGAAATCAAAAAGTTAGCTTTCCTGTCAATTCTTGGCGTAATAGTTGATGAGGCAGCCGGCCAGCACGATGTCCCGCTCTTCGGCGGTCATGGCGGGCAGACCGGGCGGCACCGGCCTTTTTTCTTCCGTCTGGGAAAGCCCCCCCTCGAGCC
>CALEQS010000230.1 GCA_937907975.1 uncultured Clostridia bacterium
AACCTCTTCACCGGCACCCGGGGCACCGGCAAGACCACCTGCGCTAAAATTCTTGCCCGGGCAGTCAACTGCGAGCACCCGGTGGACGGCAACCCCTGCAACCAGTGTCCCGCCTGTCGGGGCATTCTGGACGGCTCCATTCTGGACGTGCTGGAGTTGGACGCCGCCTCCAACAACGGTGTCGATCAGGTGCGCGCCCTGCGGGACGAGGCGGCCTATGCCCCCGCAGCGGTGAAAAAGCGCGTCTATATCATCGACGAGGTGCATATGCTCACCCCCGCCGCCTTCAACGCCCTGCTGAAGATCATGGAGGAGCCACCGGAACATCTGATGTTCATTCTGGCCACCACGGAGCTGCACAAAGTGCCCGCCACCATTCTCTCCCGGTGCCAGCGTTTCTCTTTCAAGCGCATTCTGCCCGAGGATATTGTGAACCGGCTGGAATATGTGGCATCTCAGGAGGGGATCGACCTGCCCGCCGACGGTGCCGCCCTGCTGGCCCGGCTGGCGGACGGCGGTATGCGCGACGCCCTGTCCCTGCTGGATCAGTGCGCCGTAGGCGGCGGCACCATTGACCGCACCCGGGTGCTGGACACGCTGGGTCTGGCAGGCAACCTCAAGACGGCCCACATCTTCAACGCCATCCGCAAAGGAGATGCCGGAGCGGCGGTCACCCAGTTTGGCGAGCTCTATGCCGCCGGCAAGGATGTGACGGCGGTGCTGGGTGAGCTGACCAGCCTGAGCCGGGATCTGCTCATCCGTCAGACCGCACCCGCCGCCGGGCTCACGCTGATGGCGGGCGGCTATGACGAGGCCACGCTGAACACATTGGCCAAAAATATGCTCCCGGAGCGGCTCATCGCCATGCTGGAGCTGCTGGAGCAGGCCACCGAGGACTGCAAGCGCTCCGGCAGCAGCCGCACCGTGGCGGAGATCTGCCTGATTCGGCTGTGCGACCCGTCGCTGGACGGCTCCAACGCCGGACTGGCCGCCCGGATCGCCAAGCTGGAAGCGGCCGTGGCGCAGGGCATTCCCGCCCGGACTTCTGCACCGGCAGAAGCACCCGCCCCGACGGCGCAGGTGCAGCCCCGGCAGGAGGAAGCACCCCCTTGGGACGACACCATACCGCCGCCCCCGGATGACAGCGACGCGCCCCCTATAGAGGGTGAACCGGACCTTCCGGCCCCGGCGGCGCCCGCTCCAAAGGCGGCACCTAAAAAAACTCCGGCCAACAACGGCGAATGGCCCAAGCTGGTGACAGCTATGCGGGGGGCCGTAAAAATGCCCGCCTACTCCTTCCTCAAGAAGGCGGACAGCACCGTGGGCGTCCGAGAGGGCAATGTGCTCACGATCTACTGCATTGAAGAATTTGCCTACGACATCATCAACAAGCCGGAGATCATCGCGGCCCTCGCAGACGTTGCATCGGCCCAGGCGGGCACCGCCGTTGAGGTCAAGCTCCACAAGGGCGCTCCGGCGGGAACGGCCAGGGCGGGCACAGGGGCGGGAGCTCCGGCAGCCAAGCCGAAGCCGGTGGGCTCCATGGCCGATCTGAAACAATTTATGCAGCAGCATCAATCATAACAAAGGAGAGTTTTCATTATGGCAAAGGGTTTTAACGGCCGCGGTATGCGCGGCACGGGCGGTATGGGCGGCAGCATGAACATGAACATGGTGCGTCAGGCCCAGAAGATGCAGGCCGATATGCAGAAGATGCAGGCCGAGCTGGAGGAAAAGACCTACACCGCCAAGGCCGGCGGCGGCGCGGTGGAGGCCGTGGTCAGCGGCAAGCACAGCCTGGTCAGCCTGACCATCGCTCAGGAGGCCGTCGATCCCGACGACGTGGAGATGCTTCAGGACATGGTGATCTCCGCCGTCAACGAGGCCATGCGTCAGGCCGATGAGGACGCCGCCCAGAGCATGAGCCGTATGACCGGCGGGCTGGATCTGAGCAAGTTCGGACTTTAAGTCTTTGAGCAAGGGCAAAGCCCTTGCTCAAAGAGGGGCTGCCGCCTATAAGAGCCTCGATTCGCTGCGCGAAAAGTCGACTCTTATAGGCTGAGAAGTCAAGCTCCCGAGGCACATATCCTCGGGAGCTTGTTATTTTACTCTGTTTTACCGCCTGTGGGCGGTGAAATTCTGCGAAGCAGAAGCGGGTGGAAAATCACTTCCACCCGCTTGCTTTTTACTCACTTTTCAACAGCTGCACAGATAAGCCAGACAAGACCGAAGAGCATGGCACCCGCCATGCAGAGAACGCTCAGCGGCAGGAAGGCACATCCGCCGCTCTCGCCCAGCAGGCTGTCTGCCGCGGTCAGCGCACCCCAGCCCAGCGCCGCGAGCAGGCAGTTCAGCCGTCCCCAGCGCATGGCCAGCCGCCGCTCACTGCGCCGGGCCAGTGCCGCGGCGGTGAACAGCAGAAACGCACACAGCGCCCCCAGCATACACAGCCAGAACAGCGGCACCAGAAAGAACGGCTCCACCAGCGTGCCGTCCGGCTCCAGGTGGGATCCAATGGCGGCATAATCCCCAAGGCATCCCGCCCCGGCGCACACCAGCAGGATCGTCAGCCCGCCCAGCACCGGTGCGGTGCGGCGGGAGTCCCTCAGGCGTCTCATCCGTCCTCCTCCGGAGTATCCACCCACTCCAGCAGGTCACCGGGCTGGCAGTCCAGCGCCTTGCAGATGGCGTTCAATGTGGTAAAGCGCACTGCTTTGGCCTTGTTGTTTTTGAGAATGGAGAGATTTGCCGGAGTCAGGTCGATCTTCTCCGCCAGCTCGCCCAGGCCGATCTTTCGTTTGGCCATCATCACATCCAGATTGACTACGATCATGCCGGCCACCTCAAATCGTCAGGTCCTGATCGGCCTTCAGCTCGGCGGCCTTCCGGATCAGGTGGGACAGCACGGCAGACACCACCGCGATGGCCACGCCCACCAGCATCACCGCCGCGCACAGCAGAAGCAGGAAGGGCGGCAGGCCCCGCAGAACCACGGCCAGCGCCAGCCCGCCCACCAAGCACAGCCCGGTGTCCAACACCGCCAGACCGCAGATCCACTTGAGCGCCTGCGCGTTTTCAGCACAGAAGCTGTTGTCCGCGCCGATGCGCCCGGCCATCTGCCACACCAGCGCCAGCACGATCAGCACCGGCACGCAGAGCACCCACAGTCCCGCAAGGCAGGGCCAGAACAGCCACGCATATTCCGCATCCACCTGAGCGATGTCCATGCCATACATGGGGAGCAAAACTCCGCACAGGCCGATGCCCGCCAGCAGGCACAAAATAACGATGCACTTCAGTGCCGACGCAAGCTCTTTTTGTCTCATAAGGATCAGCCTCCTTGTTCATTCTGGAGTGAGTATAGCACGCCGCAAACCACAAGTCAATAATTTATTATCGTTTTTCGATATTATTTTATTGTAAACGGGCCCCCACCTGACGGCGGGGGCCCGCTGTTTTAAAGGTCAATGCGCTCAAAGCGGCGGATGCTGATGTGCGCCGCCCACAGGGTGAGCAGAGCGTAGACAGCCAGACCGATGACCAGCACCGGGATCTGGTGGAGCTGGGCGCTGAGATCCATGCGGTCGCACCACCGGGCAAAATAGGGCACGATGCGGAGCAGGATCTCCATCGCCAGCATATAGACCGCCTGAGCCAGACTGCCCAACAGGAAGGGCAGGCCGATGCTGCGGCCATCCCGGTACGCTCCGGGCAGGAAAATCAAATTGAACAACCCCATCTGCACCGCACCCAGCCCCAGCAGAGCCAGATTGGCCTCAAAGCCCACCTGATTATTGAGGAAGCTGTACATTCCTCGCACTGCCATGAAAGGCAGGCATACCACCAGCATTCCCAGCTCTATGGCGGCGGTCTGAATGATCCGGGCCTTCACCATCTGAGCCTTCGTGACCGGCAGAGTCACCATATAGTTCAGATCCCGGTTCTCCCGGTTATACTGAAACAGGAACATGACGCCCAGTGTGGCATAGAAAAACGTGACAAAATAGGGGTAATTCGGAATGAGCAGCAAACCCGCCAGCAGCCAGAAGCAGTAGGGCAGAGGAAACAGCGACAATGTAAACTCCTTGCGCAGCAATGCCTTCATGCTCTCGCCTCCCGTTCCAGATGCACTATGATGTCCTCCAAAGAAGCAGGCTTGACCGTCTCTGCCGGGAACCGGGCGGCCCGTGCCGCCGGGCAGAGCCCCTCCACAGTCTCGGCGTGCCGCCGCAGACCGGTCAGCCCAGAGAGTTCCACCCCCGCCAGCTGCTCCGGCGTGCCGCGCACCAGCCGCCAGCGCTCCAGCAAAGCGCTTTGCTCCTCAGAGCAGAGCACCCGGCCCTTTTGCAGATAGGTGATGGTGCGGGCGCATTTTTCCAGGTCTGATGTAATATGAGTAGAGAACAGGATGCTGACACCCTGTTCCTCCGCCAAGGTCAGAAACAGCTCCAGCAGCTCATCCCGGCTCACCGGGTCCAGTCCGGAGGTGGGCTCGTCCAGGATCAGCAGCCTTGCCCGGTGGCTGAGGGCCAGCGCCAGCTGATACTTGACCTTCATGCCGGCGGACAGCTCCGACGTCCGCTTGTGCTCGTCCAGTTCAAACGTGTGCAGGCAGTTCTGATAGGCCACCTCGTCCCAGTCTGCGTAAAAAGGCCGGGTGGCGGCAGTCACGGCAGACAGCCGCTTGCGGGGAAAATAGTCCACACCGCCGGACACAAAGCCGATGCACTGGCGCAGGGCAGTATTCTCCGGCGGGAAGGGCCGGCCAAACAGCGTGACCGTCCCGGCATCCGGGCGCAGATAGCCCATCAGCGCCTTCAGCGTGGTGGTTTTGCCCGCGCCATTGGCCCCGATCAGGCCCATGATGCTCCCCTCTGCCAGCGAAAAGCTGACATTTTCAATGGCAAAGCCGCCGGGATACCGCTTGCAGAGGTTTTCTACCCGTAGCGCATCCATGTCAGTTCCCTCCCTTGTCCAGGTGTTTCTGAGCTTCAAAAATTGCGTCGGCAAAAGCGGTGTAGGCCTCGTTGGACACCAGCGCAATACCCTGCTGACGATCTGCCAGCAGAAGCAGGGTGTCGCCGGGACCGATGCCAAACAGATCGCGGGCCCCCTTGGGAATGACGATCTGCCCCTTGTCCCCCACCTTGACGGTGGCGATGAACTTATCCTTTTGCATATCCATAGTGATCTCTCCCAAAACGTGAAAGTGGGAAAAGTTATACTTTTCCCACTTAATATAGCACGCCCTGTTTCTGCTGTCAAGGCGTCAGCGTTCGCTGGGCCCGGCCGGGCCTCCGACGGCGAAGATCAGGTCGTCCAGGTCGCCCTGATCCCGGTCACGGCAGTATGGATTGGGAAATTCAAGCATCTTTGGTTCCATGGGAACACCTCCAAAAAAGTCTACCGGTTATTCTATGTGGCAGATGGGAAAAATATGACTGGCTGTTGACGCAGTTTTATTCCGATGGTAGAATAAAGGATACGCCGGAGTGGCGGAATTGGCAGACGCCCGGGACTTAAAATCCCGTGGGAGCGATCCCGTGCCGGTTCGACCCCGGTCTCCGGCACCAAAAAAAGCGAGAAGGCACCTGCACAGACAGGTGCCTTCTCGCTTTTACCAAAACTTTTGTCAAAAATAGGCAGGGAATTTTATATTTCCCCTTAAAACCAATGCGCAGAGCGGTTATAATTTCACTCGCATCTCTGCAATTTTTCTAAGGCAATACCGCAGAGAAAAACAAAACGAAGTCAAATTATGATATGATGGATGCATGGATAAGCAGATGACAATTTCCGCATTCAGCGATGAGTTGGCGCAGATGCGAACAAAGAAAAAAGAGTTTCTGACTCAGATCGAACGAATCATCCCGTGGAA
>CALEQS010000231.1 GCA_937907975.1 uncultured Clostridia bacterium
GGACTTCATTATAATAATATATAAATCTATTATACATGATTTTCTCCCGCTTGGCACCCCTAATTTTCAATTTCCATCCTCCTATTCCAGCTTCTTTCTACTCTTTCTCGATTTATAGAAAATATACAAGGGAAAATGCTTGACACCACCGGAGAAATATAGTACAATCCTACCTGTTGTAAAGCTCGCCCGCTTTACTAAACCGGATTGGAGGGAACCACATGAAAGATAAAGCATTCCATATGACGATGCTGTTTGACTTTTACGGGGATCTCCTGACGGATCGGCAAAAGGAATTTTTCGACCTCTATTATAATGAGGATCTGTCGCTGGCGGAAATCGCCGAAAACGCCGGCATCACCCGCCAGGGTGTGCGCGATGTTCTGGTCCGCTCCGAAGCCATCCTCAACGAGATGGAGGAAAAGACCGGCATTGTGGCCCGCTTTCTTGAGATGCAGAAAATCAGCGCTGAAATCGAAAACGCCGCCGATCAGATCCAAGCGATCAATGCCGAGCGTTACCAGAGCACAGATCTGATGGAACTGGCTCAGAAAATCGGCAAGTATGCGGAAATGCTGAAGGAGTAACCCATGGCTTTTGAGGGATTGACTGAAAAACTCACCAATGCATTTAACCGGCTGCGCGGCAAAGGCCGCCTGACGGAGGCTGATGTCCGTGAGGCCATGCGTGAGGTCAAGCTGGCTCTGCTTGAAGCTGACGTCAGCTTCAAGGTGGTCAAGGACTTTGTCAATCGGGTCACAGAGCGCGCAGTCGGCACTGATGTACTGAAATCGCTCTCCCCCGCCCAGATGGTCATTAAGATCGTCAACGAGGAACTGACCGAACTGATGGGCGGTAAGGCCGAAGGCATCAACACATCTCCTAAGGGCCCCACCGTCATTATGATGGTCGGCCTTCAGGGTGCCGGTAAAACGACGAATGCCGCCAAGCTGGCTGGCCACTTCAAACGTGCCGGCCGCCGTCCCCTGCTGGTCGCCTGTGACGTCTATCGTCCCGCTGCCATCAAACAGTTGGAAGTTGTCGGTGAACAGGTCGGCGTCCCGGTGTTCCAGATGGGTCAGATCGACCCGGTAGAGATCGCAACGACCGCCGTAGACCACGCCCGCAAGCACGGCAATGACATGGTGTTTTTGGACACCGCCGGCCGTCTCCATGTGGACGAGGAGCTGATGGACGAGCTGAAACGCATCAAGGCAGCGGTTCAGCCTAACGAGATCATGCTGGTCGTGGACGCCATGATCGGTCAGGATGCCGTCAATGCGGCAGTTGCCTTCAATGACGCGTTGGATCTGACCGGTGTTATGCTGACCAAGCTGGACGGCGATGCCCGCGGCGGCGCCGCACTCTCCATCCGCGCGACCACCGGAAAGCCCATCAAATTTGCCGGCATCGGTGAAAAGCTGGATCAGATCGAGGTGTTCCACCCCGACCGCATGGCCAGCCGGATCCTCGGCATGGGTGATATGCTCTCTCTTATTGAGAAGGCTGAGGCCAACTTCGACGAGGAGCAGGCCGCAAAACTTCAGGAAAAACTGAAAAAGAACCGCTTTACACTGGCTGACTACTACGATCAGTTGAAGCAGCTGCGCAAAATGGGTTCTCTGTCCGATATTATGGGTATGCTGCCCGGTATGAAGGGTAAAGTAAACGAGGAGGACATCGACGAGAGCATCCTCACCCGCACCGAGGCAATCATCCAGTCCATGACCCCCGCAGAGCGGGATGACCCCTCCCTGCTGAACGCCAGCCGCCGCAAGCGCATCGCTGCTGGCAGCGGCACCACGGTGCAGCAGGTCAATCAGGTACTGAAGCAGTTCGATATGATGCAGAACCTGACCCGTTCCATCTCCGGCGGCAAGATGCCCAAGGCTTTAAAGGGCATGATGGGCGGCGGAGTGCCCGGTATGAGCGGCTTCGGCGGTGGAGGCATGGGCGGCGGCCACTCCAAGGGACGCACCAAGCCCAATAAGAAACGCAAGAAAAAACGTTGAGACGCGCCAAAAGCGCTTTTCAAATACAATGTCAACAATCTGTTGGAGGTGAATGATACATGGTTAAAATCAGACTGCGCCGTATGGGCGCCAAGAA
>CALEQS010000232.1 GCA_937907975.1 uncultured Clostridia bacterium
AAGAAGCGCCAAAAGCCTTGAAATATCAAGGCTTGGAGGCTTTTGAAGGGATATAACAGCAATGACAAAAATCTTATTCGTTTGCCACGGCAACATATGTATTTTTCTCTTCGGTCGACAAATTTTTGAGCTGCAGATTTCTGATCTGTTTCGTGTGTTTTGCAGGAATATCCGTCAAATTTCGCATTTTACACGAAGAGCCCGCCGGATCAGACGCGCTCGGTGTCCGTCCTGCATAGGCAGTGCATAAAAAAGCGGGCAGCCGCTTTCGCGTCTGCCCGCTCGTTAATTTTACTTCGCTGTTCAGGCTTTTTTCTTGGTCTTTCCCAGCACCACAAAGGCCGCGGCCGCCAGCACGAAGCCGGTGCCCGCTGCCAGATAGGCGGCATCGTCGCCAGTCTTGACTGTATTAGTGGCCTTAGCATCGGATCTGCCGCTCTCGCCAGCGCCATTCGCGCCGTTGGCTGCATCAGCCGTCTGGCCGCCGTCGGAGCCGTTATTCGGCGTGGTCATACCGCCGTTGCTGCTGTCAGTCACAGCGCCCACCTTGAGGTCGACATCGCTCATGTCATAGAGGCGGGTCAGGCCCTTCTGGAACCGCGCATAGGCGGCCAGGGCATAGTAGGCCTGGGTCGTGGCAAGGCCGTTAACGGTACCGTCCGCCACATGGGAGAAGCCGCCCTCACCCACATAGTAGGCGCACAGGGCATCCACAACGGAGTGGCCATTCTTCAGGAAGCGGACATCCGATTCAGGATCAATGCCCAGCGCAGTCAGTGCCACCAGCACCTGCGCGTTGGACTCGCTGTTGGCGTCGCCATAGCTGGCATAGCCGCCGTTGACGTCCTGACGGTCAGACAGCAGAGCCAGCGCCGCGTCCACAGCCGTCTTGACCACGGTGTTGGTCTTGTAGTAGGGAGCCAGCGCCTGAATGGTCATGGCGGTCATGTCCACATCAGCCGTATCTCCGCTGAAGGTCCAGCCGTTATCCGAAAGCTGGCTGTCCAGAATGAACTGGATCAGATTCTCCCGGGTAGTCTGGGTCTTGCCGTCCGAAACGGCGGGGATCTCATAATTGTGGCTGTCCAGCGCGATCAGCGCAAAGACGGCGCCGTTGACACCCTGCTTGGTCACCGCGTTGAAATCAGCCAGCGGGGCCAGCAGGTTATAGCCGCCCACATTGGTGGGATCATAGCCCAGCGCAGTCAGCGCCAAAACAGTGCGGGAATACTCGGTGTACTTGCTGGAGCTCAGCACGCCGTCATTCTCCTGCATCGTCTTGACCACGCTCTGGAAGTAGCTGTCCTTGAAGCTGTCGGTCAGTGCCACGCCGTTGCGGGCCAGACCCAGCACCAGCCACTCATTGCTGAATGCAGGCTCGGTAATGCTGGCGACATAGTTCGTAGCAGCTGCAGTGATGCCCTTCACATCGGGATTCACATCATTGTCCGGAGTCATGGATGCCGGCTTCAGATCCGGCTCAGTCTGGCTGTCCTTGTTCCAGTCATCCGTGTAATAGAACTCCAGCTTATCACCATTATGCAGCTGCTGAACATTCAGGCTGTCGCCGTAGCCGCCATTCAGCAGGTACATCCAAACGGAATTGTCCCCGTTATCGCCATTTGCAAGGCCCTTGATGGAGGCAATATTGATGTATTCCTGTCCTCCATAAGTAGAGGTGCTCAGTTCATAGGAAAAGCCCTTTTCGTTCAGCACCTGCTCCAGCAGCTGCTGGACTGTGGTATCCTTGGACACGGTATAGGTGGCAGGCGCGATCCACTGCTGGAGATACTCGGCAGGCCAGTGGTGGACGCCGCCCTCCGCACCGTGCTGGCTGTCGCCATACAGCGCAAGGGAAACGGTGATCTCATTCAGCTCAGTGACAGTCACAGGCTGGAAGGGGAGGAAAATGTAAGTGCTGTCACAGGAGGCGCTCAGATAATAGGTGCCCGCCTCATCAGGCAGAGTGACCGCGGCATTGCCGTCCGCATCGGTGACCGCGCCGTCAATTGCAGTCAGCGTGCCATCGGCCATGTTCACCCAGCACAGCTGGGCATTCGCTACGGGGAGGGTCACAGTATTCCAGCTGCTGTCATAACCGGAACCATTCAGCTTCACAGCAAGATCCGTTCCCCCCGCGCCGGAAAGCTGCTTGCTGTCTCCTGCCGTAAACCAGGTCAGCATATCAGAATAGCCGGTCTCATCCGCATAGAAATTAAAAGCCAGCCGGTCGCCATCGGTCACAGCGGTCTGATTGATCAGTGTAGATGGTGCCACATCATTCACTGCAAAACTGAACGTACCACCATCATTGCCAAAAGCGGTGGTCACCCAGCCGCTCTCATTGATCGCAAGATAGTCCGTGCAGGTATCCATGGTAAAATCGGCACCGAACACAGTCTTGTTGGCGGCAACCAGCACGTCCAGCGCGGACACACCATCGGTCACGCTGTCAGTGTAGCCATAAGATTCAGCCAGGTCTGCGGAAACCTCTGCGCCGACCTGCGGCGGAGCCATAAACGCACCCGCCCCCTGAACAGTATAGGTCACAGCTGCGCTGCTGGCGCTCTCCCCCTCCTCGGCCATTGCGGCGGTGGGGAGCAGACTCAGCGCCATGACGAGGATCATCAGCAGGGACAGAATACGTGTTCCAACTTTTTTCTTCATCGTCTCATTCCTTTCTTTTCTTTGTCTTGTGTCCGGGCAAAGTGCAGAGCAAAAAGATACGCCTCCGGCGAACCTTCTGATCCCGTTCTGCCGCAGACGTTTTCCTGCAAAAGCATAGACTGCCCCCTTGGGGCGCTTCTTGTAGGTCTTCTGACTCGCGTCCTTCCGGCCGTACTCATTTAAATAATAAACAAGTCCAGCCACCGTCTGCGCGGACTGCCTTCCCAGTCTCCCAGTGACCGATTTTCATCGACGCCCGCGCGGCTTGGACACATACAGCGGCGTTTCCCGTCCGGGGTTCTCACCCGGTTCCCTTGTTCATCTCCGCGGACCTGATCTGCCTGCGCCGCGGAGCCACAAAAAGTATGCTGTCTTTTCCCGTATGCACTTTTTGCCACGAGCCTTCGCTCATGTCTTTTTAGTATACTATACTCCATCTGATATTTGCAAGCATCCATAGGAAGAACAGCGGCATATTTTCATTTTTATCTTCATTTTCTTCGGACTCGAAAATTCATAATTTAACATTGAATCCATCCCATTTCGTGGTAAGATAAGAGAAAAAGGAGTGATCCCTATGAAGGATAAAAATGATCTGATCGGCGCGGTCGGCGACAAGGTGCGTTCCATCCGCC
>CALEQS010000233.1 GCA_937907975.1 uncultured Clostridia bacterium
CCTTGGACAGCTCCAGCACGCCGGTGTTCTCGCCGTAAGTGGTGTTGGCGGGGCCACCGAGGAAACCGGCGAACGCGGTAGCAAGGCCGTCGCCCATCAGGGTGCGCTGAAGGCCGGGATCCTCGATGAAGTTGCGGTCAGTGGTGGCGGAGATGGCGGAAATATCGCCGATGTGCTCCATCATGGAGGCGATGGCGATGGGAGCCATGACCAGAATGGAGGTCACGTCGAACTTGCACAGCTGGAAGCTGGGCAGGCCCACCCAGCCGGCCTCGGCCACGGAGGAGAAGTTCAGGATGGCGGAGCCGTCCGGATTGGTAACGCCCGCCGCGTTCAGGATGAGCGCAAACACATAGGCGATCAGCACACCCATCAGGATGGGGATGATCTTGAACATTCCCCTGCCCCAGATGTTGAAGATGATGATGACGGCCAGCGCCACAATGGCGATGAGCCAGTTGGTGGAGGCGTTGGAAATGGCGGAGCCGGACAGGGTCAGGCCGATGCAGATGATGATGGGGCCGGTGACCACAGGGGGCAGGAAGCGCATGACCCGCTTGACGCCCACGATCTTGATGACCAGCGCCAGCACCAGATACAGAAGGCCGGCGATGACCACGCCGCCGCAGGCATAGGCGACCTTGTCATTGGCGCTCATGGTGGCATAGGCACCGCTGTTCAGGTTGGCAACGGTGGAAAAACCGCCCAGGAACGCGAAGGAGGAGCCGAGGAAGGCCGGCACCTTCAGCTTGGTGCACACATGGAAGATCAGGGTACCCACACCGGCGCAGAACAGGGTGGTGGACACGGTGACGCCCCGGGTCAGCGGCTCGCCGCAGGCGGCCTGGAAATAGCCCATGACCAGGATGGGCACCAGAATGGTCGCGCCGAACATGGCGAACATATGCTGGAGACCCAAAACCAGCGTTTTGGGAACGCCAAGCTCCTGGAAGGAATTGCGGATCCCCTCAGGCGGGATGGCTTTTCGTTCTTTTTTCATAACGAAGCTCCTTTCTCTCTCATAAACAAATTTTACCGTGTGCTATCATACCACCATCCCCCTGCCGCGTCCAGCATTTCCAGATATTTTCCGGCACTTTCCTGCATTTTTGTCTACGAATCGACACCGATGCCATTCTTGACACCGGCGGCCGGAACCCCTATAATTGATTTTGTATGGATACCTATATCAATCAGGAATGACTGTGAGGATAACACATTGAATAAGATGAACAAGAGAATCGTCGTCACCGGCATGGGCGCTGTCACCCCCATCGGCACCGGCGTGGACACCTACTGGAACAATCTGATCGCCGGCGTCAGCGGCATTGCCCCCATCACGCGCTTTGACACCAGCCTGATCCCGGTGCACTTTGCCGGAGAGGTCAAGGACTTCGATCCCGCCTCCATCCCCAAGACCTATGAGAAGAATCTGGCCCCTTTCGGCCAGTATGCCTTCGCCGCGGCCCAGGAGGCCCTGGCCATGAGCGCCATGGAGACCGACCCGTTCCGCACCGGCATCGTCATGGGCACTGCCATGGACGGCGTGGCCGAGATCGCCGAGACCCAGGCCGAGTACGATGCGGCCAGCCGCAAGAAGGTCTCCCCCCGGTTCGTGCCGAAGATCCTGGGCAACATGGCCCCCTGTCAGATCGCCATTGCCAACAACATCCGCGGCCCCAGCCTGACCGTAAACACCGCCTGCTCCTCCGGCATCGACGCGGTGAATGTGGCCTGTATGCTCATTGAGTCCGGCGCGGCAGACACCATGGTGGCCGTGGGCGGCGAGAGCATCATGTGCAACATCACCATCGCCTCTCTGGCGGCGGCGCAGGCCCTGAGCCGGAACAACGACGACCCGGCCCACGCCTGCCGGCCCTTTGACAAGAACCGCGACGGCTTCGTCATGGGCGAGGGCGGCGGCGCACTGGTGTTGGAGACGCTGGAGCACGCCAAGGCCCGGGGCGCAAAGATCTACGCCGAGATCCTCGGCTGTGCCAACAACAACGACGCCTTCCACATCACCTCCCCCCGCCCCGGCGGAGAGGGCGGCGCCCAGTGCATGGAGCTGGCGCTGGAACAGGCCGGCCTGAAGCCGGAGGCCGTGGACTACATCAACACCCACGGCACCGCCACCCACATGGGCGACGCCTATGAGTGTGCCGCCATTCACACCGTGTTCGGCGAACACGCGAAGGACCTGCTGATCTCCTCCACCAAGAGCGCCACCGGCCATCTGATGGGCGCGGGCGGCATCACTGAGACCATCGCCTGCATTCAGGCCATCCGGGAGGGCATCATCCCCCCGACGCTGAACTACGAGACCCCCGACCCGGACTGCGACCTGGACTGCGTGCCCAACACCGCCCGCAGAGCGGACGTCCGCATCGCCATGAACAACGCCCTCGGCTTCGGCGGCCAGAACGCCAGCCTGATCGTGGGCCGGTTTGAAGAGTAACTCAAATTTCCTGTATGATCCGTTATAATAAAACCCAGTCATTCTGAGGAGCAAAGCGGCGCCCGCGCCCGAAGGGCGGTTTTAAGCGAAAAGGCCGTCGCAAAAATGCGAACGCGTCGCTTTCTACTCTAAAACACTCTCATGTAGAAGTCGGTGTTCTAAGATCCTTCGTTCCGCTCAGGATGACAGGCCCCTGGACTTCTGCGTCCCGCCTTTTTATAAGGCGGGGCGCTTTTTTGATTGACTTTCCCCTTTATCAGCGGTATAATTTAGTTATCGTATAACATATTATACGAATTTATTTTTTGTATAATAGGAGGTGCCGCCATGGCAAAAACAAAACTCACCCTCGGTTCCGCCGAACGGGACATCATGCAGATCATCTGGAGTGCTGACGCGCCGCTGACCGCCCGGCAGATCCTGTCCGCCATTCAAGGGCGGCGGAAGTGGAGCCTTTCCACTCTGATGACCTCCCTTTCCCGGCTGGCCGCAAAGGGCTTTGTGCAGTGCGACCGCTCCACCGGCACCAACCTATATACGTCCCTGATGACCGAGGAGGCTTTCCGCAGCGCCTCCGCCGCCCAAGGCGCACAGAATGCGCAGAGAGGAACCGCTATGAAACGCACCTATGACGACACCATGTTCCGGGATACCTTTGAGCATGAGTACACCTGGCTGAACGGCTTCTACCGCAACATCCGCCGCTACGCAAAGAAAACGGCCATGATCGACCCGGCCACCGGCCGGAGCTGGAACTACAACGAGCTCAACCACGAGGCCAACCGGCTGGCCCATGCGCTGGACGCCGACGGCGTAGGCAAGAACGACGTGGTGATGGTCTCCCTGCTCAACTGCCCGGAGTTTGCCTTCAGCTATATCGCCCCCCGCAAGCTGGGCGCCATTGTGAACCCCTGCAACTTCAACCTGTCCGCCGGCGAAACCGCCCTGCTCATCGACCACAACCGGCCGAAGGTGTTTATCTACTCCGCCGACATCGCCCCCATGGCCGCCCAGGCCGTGGAGCTGGCCAAGTTCAAGCCCACCAGCGTGGTCATGGCGGACAACCTGAAGGGCGTCTCCCTGCCTGAGGGCCACATCGCCTATGAGGACTATGTCCGCGACCAGCTTATCACCGACCCGGAGATGAAGGTGCGCCCCCACATCTATGACGAGGTGGTGCGGCTGTGCACCTCCGGCACCACCGCCCTGCCCAAGAGCGTGCCGGTAAATGACATCAATGAGGTGCTGAGTGCCCACGACATCATCATGCACTATCCCATGAATGCCTACGACATTCTGCTCAACATGACTCCGTGGTTCCACCGGGGCGGCGTCCATGTGGGCGGCCCCTGCCCCACCTTCTATGTGGGCGCATCCACCATCATCTCCCGGGTGTTCCAGCCCAAGCTGAGTCTCCAGACCATTGAGGATTACGGCGTCACCTTTGCCATGGGTGCCCCCTCCTCCATGGAGATGCTGTGCCGGGCACAGGAGAAAAGCCCGGTGAATCTGAGCCGCCTGAAGGGTCTGGTCACCATGGGTGCCCCCTTTGAGAAGGCCGCCTGCGAGCGCTATATGAAGGTGCTCACCCCCAACATCTACAACGGCTACGGCACCACTGAGACGCTGTGGAACTCTTTCCTGCGCCCCTATGACCTGCCCGCACACACTGGCACCGCCGGACGCAGCTGCATTGACGACGAGGTGCGGGTGGTCAAAGCCTATGACGACCACAAGGCCGAGCCCGACGAGATGGTGGCTCACGATGGCGAGGAGACCGGCGAGGTCATCATCTTCTGCCCGGAGAAGACCACCTACAGCTACTACAACAACCCGACAGAACAGGAGAAGAAGTTCTATAAGGGCTGGATGTACACCGGCGACCTGGGCACCTGGGACGAAGACTGGTTCGTCACCATCTGCGGCCGCAAGGACGACATGATCATCTGCTCCGGTGAAAACATCTATCCCACCCAGATCGAAGAGGTGCTGAACGGCCACCCCGGCGTGGCGGACAGTCTGGTCACCGCCGTGCCCGACAAGGTACGCGGCCAGGTGGTGGTGGCCTACATCGTCCCCCGGGACGATGCACTCACCATCCGCGAGCTGGTGGACTTCTGCAACGAGACTCCCATGCTCTCCGCCTACAAGCGCCCGCGCTATTACCGCATTGTGGACAGCCTGCCCCACACCGCCACCGGCAAAAAGCTGCACTATGTCATGAAACAGCAGGCGCTGGAGGATCTGGACAAGGGACTGCTCAAGCGCTCCTGAAAAATAGCAAAGCTAAATCACTTTATATAAACAGCTTTTTAAAAGTAGCACTTTTTCAGTGGATAACACCGGGAAAATGGCGTGAATTTATGAAATTTGCGTCTTTTTTCCCGGTGTTGCTCTTTACTTTTTTTCGATTCATGG
>CALEQS010000234.1 GCA_937907975.1 uncultured Clostridia bacterium
CATCCCCTCAAACTGTCCGCCGGGGGCGAGATCCTCGTCAATAAAATCGTGAATAAAATTCTGGCTCATGACAGTGTCCTTCAGTTCGTCCGCCATGCTGCTCACTCCTGTCTCTCATGATTCATTCCTATAAAAATGGCTAACCTACATTATACCGAAAATAGCGGAAAAATCAACGGTGCAGTAGAGGTTTCTTCTTGAGTTTTGCGCGCTTTTCGGTATAATGGGTCTCAAGGAGGCGAAAGTATGTATGATATTCTGATTTTGGGCGGCGGCCCGGCCGGACTTTCCGCCGCTGTGGCGGCCCGGCAGAAAAACCGCACCGCGCTGGTCATTGGCAATCCTTCGGCCTCCAATCCCCTCTGGCGTGCGGAACGGATCGACAACTACCCGGGCCTGCCCGGTGTGACCGGTGCGCAGCTGCTGGAGCAGTTCGAGCGCCATGCCCGGGACATGGGCGTGGAATTTGTCACCGGCCGGGCCATCAGCGCCATGGCCATGGGGGAGGAGTCCTTCTTCCTGACCGTGGGCAGTGAGGTCTATGAGGGCAGAAAGCTCATCCTGGCCGCTGGCGTGACCCGCGGGGTAAAATACCCCGGTGAGCAGGAGTATCTGGGCCGGGGCGTCAGCTATTGCGCCACCTGCGACGGAATGCTCTACCGGAACCGCCCGGTGACCGTGGTGGGACGGAGCAAGGATGCGCCGCTGGAGGCCAACTATCTGGCGTCGCTGGGCTGTCAGGTCACCTATGTCTCGCCCCAGGCCCCCAGCGGTCTGGACGAGCGCATTCCGTTTGTCCGGGCCAATCGGCTGGAGATCATGGGAGAGGACACCGTCACGGCGCTCATCGCCGACGGGGCAAAGCTGCCCTGTGACGCAGTGTTCGTCCTGCGGGAGTCCGTGGCGCCCACGGAGCTGTTCCCGGAGCTGGCCACGGAAAATGGCGTTGTGCTGGTGGACCGGCAGATGCGCACCAATCTCCCCGGCGTGTTTGCCGCCGGAGACTGTACAGGAAAACCGCTTCAGATCGCCAAAGCGGTCGGAGAAGGACTCATCGCCGCCGAGTGCGCGGCAGATGAGCTGAGTGAATCGGAAAGGAAGTAATTTCATTATGGCAGTTGTGCATTTCAGTAGGGAAGGTTTTGAAAAGGCCAAAGCTCAGGGCGGCGTCATGCTGGTGGATTTCTGGGCGACCTGGTGCGGCCCCTGCAAGATGATCGCCCCGGTGATCGAGCAGCTGGCTCAGCAGTATGAGGGCCGGGTGATCGTCGGCAAGGTGGACGTGGATCAGGAGCCGGAGCTGGCGCAGGAGTTCGGCGTCATGTCCATTCCCAATGTGGTCATTCTCAAGGACGGCCAGCTGGCGGACCGCAAAGTAGGGGCAATGCCAATCAGCGCTTATCAGCAGGCGCTGGACGCAGCGCTGAACTGAACAAAACCCTTGACATTTCGGCCTTTTTTGTCTATACTGTTCTAGTATTGCGAAGAAGGGAAGGAGTATCCACCCGCCACGTCCGCAGAGAGGAGCCAAAACGCTGAAAGGCTCTGTCTGGCGCTGGAGAAGGTCGTCCCGGAGCACCGCTTCTGAATCCATTAGGAAGCGGCGGGCTGCCCCACGTTATCGGGGCCGGAGTGCGGTGCGCAGTGTGGCGCGCCGAATTCAGGTGGTACCGCGGAAAAATTTCGCCCTGAGTTCTCTTTTGAGAGCTCAGGGCTTTTTTCATCATTAAGGAGTTGAATCAAATGGCAAAAGAACTGCCCAAGGTCTATGACCCCAAAGAGGTAGAGAGCCGCATCTATGCCGAGTGGGAGTCCCACGGCTGTTTTCGGGGCAAGCGCGATCCGGAGAAAAAGCCCTTCACCATCGTTATGCCGCCCCCAAACGTGACCGGTCAGCTGCACATGGGCCACGCTATGGATGCCACTATGCAGGACATCCTGACCCGCTTCAAGCGGATGCAGGGCTACGCCGCCCTGTGGGTGCCTGGCACGGATCACGCCGGCATCGCCACCCAGATCAAGGTGGAGGAAGAACTGCGCGTGAAGGAGGGCCTGACCCGCTACGATCTGGGCCGGGAGAAGTTCCTTGAGCGCGTCTGGGCATGGAAGGAAAAGTTCGGCAACCGCATTGTTGAGCAGCAGAAGAAACTGGGCGCCTCCTGCGATTGGGAGCGGGCCCGCTTCACCATGGACGAGGGCTGCTCCAAGGCGGTCCGTGAGGTGTTCGTCAACCTGTTTGAGAAGGGCCTCATCTATAAGGGCAGCCGCATCATCAT
>CALEQS010000235.1 GCA_937907975.1 uncultured Clostridia bacterium
CACTTTGATCCGTCCGGCCATGCGCGGATGGTCAATGTGGGAGAAAAGGCGGAGACCCAGCGTACCGCTGTCGCGGCGGGGCGCGTGCTGGTCAACCGCAATACCTTTGAATTGATCCGCACTGGCGGATGCAAAAAGGGCGACGTTCTGACGGTCGCTCAATTGGCGGGCATTATGGGAGCCAAACGCACCCCGGATCTGATCCCGCTGTGCCATCCAATTATGATCTCCGGCGTGGAGTTGAAGCTGGAGCTCAACGAAAAAGAATGTGCAGTGGATATACTTGCCACTGTTTCTTGCTCCGGCCAGACTGGCGTAGAGATGGAGGCACTGACCGCCGTCAGCGCAGCGGCGTTGACTGTCTATGATATGTGCAAAGCAGTCCAGCGGGATATGGTGATTGACCAGATCCGCCTGCTGAAAAAGACCGGCGGAAAGTCGGGGACATTTGAACGAAAGGAATGAGTTTTCTCATGGAATATAAAGCTGCTGTCATTACCGTCAGCGACAAGGGTAGCCGCGGTGAGCGGGAGGATACCTCCGGCCCGGCGCTGAAGGCACAGCTGGAACAGGCGGGCTATCGGGTGGAATACACCTGCATTATCCCGGATGAATTTGATCAGATCGCGACGGAACTGAAAGCCTGTTGTGCTGAACGCGATGTGGCGCTGGTGCTGACCACCGGAGGGACGGGTCTGTCTCCCCGGGATGTGACACCGGAGGCGACTCTCTCTGTGCTGGAGCGTGAGGCGCGGGGAATCCCAGAAGCCATGCGCTATGCCAGTCTTCAGATCACACCCCGGGCCTGTCTGTCCCGCGGCGTGGCCGGCACCCGCGGCCGGACGCTGATCATCAATCTGCCCGGCAGCAAAAAAGCTGCCACAGAAAACCTGGACGCCGTTCTGCCCGCATTGGGTCACGGCCTTGATGTCCTGCGGGGCAATTCCGGAGACTGCGGGGTGGAACAGCATGGCTGAGGTACTGGCTGTTTGCATCAGTGAGGTGCGGGGGATCAGCAAACATCCTGTGAAGGAGATCCACCTGATCCCTGAATACGGAATTGAGGGCGACGCCCACGCCGGGAAATGGCATCGGCAGGTCAGCTTGCTGGCCCAGGAAAGTGTCGACAATCTGAAAAGCAAAATTACTGTACAGTTAAAACCGGGCGATTTTGCTGAAAATATCCTGACTCGCGGCATTGAACTCAAGACATTGCCCGTGGGAACCCGCCTGAAGGTGGGCACTGCGCTGGGCGAAGTGACCCAGATCGGCAAGGAGTGCCACAATGACTGCGCTATCCGCCAGCAGGTGGGCGACTGCTGTATGCCCCGGGAAGGCATCTTTATGCGGGTGCTGGAAGAAGGCAGGGTATGTCCCGGTGACAAGATCGAGGTCATCGAGTCCTGAATCAGGTACTCCACGTGCTTTTGACTACTGTGCGGAGAACATAAAGAATTTCCAAGAAGGAGAATGCAGCAATGAAGAAGATCAACAAGCTGCTGACCCTCGTAATGGCGCTGGCTATGGTGCTGGCTCTGGTCAGCTGCGGTTCCGAGGGTAAGACCTCCGCTGCGGATGCTTCCGCTTCTGCGGCCCCTGCCGCTTCTGCCTTTGGCTCCGCTGCGGGCGATCAGCCTGCCGCCGAGCAGACCACCGTTTACATCGACATCGCCGCCTCTCTGGAGGCCGTCTTTGTGGATAAGATCATCCCCAAGTTCGAGAAGCAGAATCCCGGTGTGAAGATCGAGTACAACACCGGTTCTTCCGGCAAGCTGCTCTCCGGCATTGAAGAAGCCAATGGTATCGGCCATGACCTGTTCTTCTCTGCCGGCAAGAAGCAGGTGACCACTCTGGACGAGACCGACGGTCTGGTGGTGGACGGTTCCATCGTCAACCTGCTGTCTAACGAGCTGCGCCTGGTCAAGGGCAACAACGTCGAGACCGCCGTCACCGGCTGGGACAATCTGGCCGATGCCAAGAGCCTGGCCATCTGCGGCGGCAGCGTGCCTGTGGGCAAGTATACCCGCATTGCGCTGGTCTCCCTGGGCATCCTGCCCGAGACGGAGGACCCCTCCGCTTATACCACTGAGGAGATCTCTGCTGCGCTGAACGGCATGGAGATCGACGAGGCCGATGATGTTGAGGTCGCCGCCGCCAAGGCCGCCGAGGGCAGCGTGGACGCCGCCACTATCTACTATTCCGATTACTATAACCATAAGGATGAGCTGACCATCCTGGCTCAGGATGACGGCACCCTGACCGGCAACATCATCTAG
>CALEQS010000236.1 GCA_937907975.1 uncultured Clostridia bacterium
TGCACTTTGCGGCCCTTCAGGATCTGCGCCGCAGCACGCATATCACTGATACGGCCATTGGTGCAGGAGCCGATGACCACCTGATCGATCTCGATCCCCTTCACATCCTTGACCAGCTTCGCGTTTCCGGGCAGGTAAGGCATAGCGACAGTGGAATCCAGCGTGCTGAGGTCGATGTCCACGACACGCTCATATTCAGCATCAGGATCCGCCTCATAGATGACAGGCTCCCGCTCCGTGCGGCCCTTTACATAAGCCAGCGTCTGCTCGTCCACCGGGAAGATACCATTCTTTGCACCGGCTTCGATCGCCATATTGGCAATGGTGAAGCGGTCATCCATTGTCAGTTCCTTGATGCCCTCACCGGTGAACTCAAGGCTCTTATACAGTGCGCCGTCCACGCCGATCATACCGATCAGATGGAGCATGACATCCTTGCCGGAGACATAGGGCTTGAACTTACCGTGGATATTGACCTTGATGGCAGGCGGAACCTTGAACCAGTTCAGGCCGGTCGCCATGCCGGCGGCCATATCCGTAGAGCCGACACCGGTGGAGAAGGCGCCCAGCGCACCGTAAGTACAGGTGTGGGAATCCGCACCGATGGTCAGATCACCGGGAATGATAAGGCCCTTTTCCGGCAGCAGTGCGTGCTCCACGCCTACGGTGCCCACATCATAGAAATGGGTGATATTATGCTTGCGGGCAAAGTCGCGGGCGGTCTTACATAGCTGTGCCGCCTTGATGTCTTTGCAGGGGGTGTAATGATCGAGCACAATGCCGATCTTATCCTTGTCAAAAATCTGAGTGATGCCGTTCTTTTCCAGCACATCAATGGCCACCGGGGTGGTCACATCGTTACCATGGACAAAATCCAGCTTCGCCTCGATCAACTGGCCCACTTCTACGCTGGGCAGTCCCGCGTGGGCAGCCAGGATCTTCTGTGTCATTGTCATACCCATGAGTCGAACTCCTCCTTACATATTGCTGAGTATGCACCTATTATCACAATTTTGCTTGAAAAAGAATGTAGCTTATATTACAATTAGGCGTGGAAGTTGGTGAATCATATGGAATACTTCAGCATTCAGGAATTAGACCTGCCCGCAGATATATGGGATCCATTTGCCCAGCACTATGCGGCCGCACACTATGCTCCCAATCAGATGATCTATTTTCAGGAAAGCCATGCGGACTGCTTTTACTACCTGAAAAAGGGGCGGGTAAAAACTTTTATCTCCTCGGAGGATGGTACAGAAAAGGCCCTCACCGTCTATCGGGAAGGCAATCTGTTTGGAGAGGCCGCGTTTTTTGACGAAATGCCCCGGGTGTCTTCCGCTGTGGCCATTACAGCCTGTGAAATTGTCCGCATCGACCGTCAGCGTGCTACACAGGAGATCGTTCAAAACCCGGAGCTGGCACTGGCACTGATGAAATATCTGGCCCGCACTGTCCGTCTGCTTTCGGAGCACGTTGACAATATGGCGTTCTTACAGACCGACCAGCGCATTGCCCGCTATCTGCTCTCTCTGCCCCAGACCGATGATGGAACGATTCGATGCACACAGGATGAAATCGCCTCGGCCGTCAGCGCAAACCGCGTCACAGTATGCCGCATTTTAAATCAATTTGCGAAATCCGGCTGTATTGCCACCAGCTATGGCTCGATTCGGGTTCTGAATGCAGACGGTCTCCGTGCAAAAGCTGCCATAGATACATGATAAAAATAAAAGCGCCCCGCAGAATTTTAAATTCCGCGGGGCACTTTTGTCATCTTAGGGGAATCAGAGGATAATGCAGATCAGGCCGCCGCTTCCCTCATTGATAATGCGCTGAAGGGTCGCGCGAAGTTTGACGCGGGCATCCTCCGGCATACGGGTCAACTTACCCTGCAGATCCTCATTGACCAGCTCGTGGAAGGACTTACCAAAGATATTGGACTCCCAGATCTGGCGCGGGTCGCCCTCAAACTCCCGCAGCAGATAGTCGATCATCTCCTCGCTCTGCTTCTCACTGCCTACAATGGGTGAGATGACCGTTTCGATGTCCGCACGGATCATGTGAATAGACGGAGCACTCGCCTTCAGACGGACACCATAGCGCCCGCCCTGCTTCATGATCTCCGGTTCCTCCAATGTCAACTCGTCAATGGTAGGCACCACAATACCATAACCGGTCGTGCGGACCGCGGTCAGTGCATCGGCCACCTTGTCGTATTCCTGTTTGATCTGCGCCAGCTCTGTCAGGCGGCAGAACAGGTCTCCGTCATCCTGCACCGCAATGCCCGTCTGTGCGGACAAGATCTGAAAAAACAGCGTGCGCGGGATCTCCATGCGGATAGATGCGGCACCGGTACCCAGGTCGATACTGCTCACTGCCATGGATTCCAGACTGGAGCAGGTGGAGACTGATGCCACAAAGGAATTGATCTCCGAAATGCGCGTTACCTGCTGGGTCTGCTCACAGATGCGTGCATACAGCTCCTGCTTCATCGGGTGGTCGCTGGGCAGAGCTTCGACCCAGCTGGGCAGGTACAGATCCATTTCCCGCAGAGGAAATTCATAGAGCACCCGGCGCAGAATATCTGTAATATCCGCCTCCTCCAGCGTCTGGCAGTCCACCGCGGCACAGCCGACTCCATATTTCTCCTCCAGCTGCTCTCGCAGCTCCTGCGCATAAGGCGACTGAGGCTGGGCGGAATTGAGCAGGATCAGGAACGGCTTTCCAAGCTCCTTCAGCTCACGGATCGCGCGCTCCTCCGCCTCCAGATAGTTCTCTCTGGGCAGTTCTGTGATGGTTCCATCGGTGGTAACAACAATACCGATGGTGGAGTGCTCCGCGATCACTTTACGGGTGCCGATCTCTGCCGCCTCCGGCATGGGGATCTCATAATCAAACCATGGGGTCGTGACCATTCTGGGGCTGTCGCCTTCCATCTGCCCCACTGCGCCGTCCACCAGATAGCCAACAGAGTCGATGAGACGCACGGAGAAGCGGATCCCGTCCTGCGTCTCGATCTCCACCGCTTCCTCCGGCACAAATTTTGGCTCTGCCGTCATGATCGTGCGGCCAGATCCGCTCTGGGGCAGTTCGTCCTTAGCCCTTTCCCGCTGGTACACATTCTCGATCTTTGGAATGACAAGTGTCTCCATAAACCGCTTGATAAAGGTGGATTTTCCGGTGCGTACTGGGCCGACTACGCCGATATAGATGTTTCCGCCCGTACGAAGGGCCATATCCGTATAGATCTCACGCTGTTCCATAGTTCAACCCCCTCAGCGGCCATGCGGGATCAGCAGGAACCGCTCGCCAGCCGCCGACTCGTCACTGATCTGATTGACTGCCAGAATATCCGCTACCGTGGCATAGTACTCTTTTCCCAAATCCCAGAGTGTCTCCCCTTTTTTGAGCCGCCGGAGTACTGCGGATGGGCGGTCAGCGGACGGGTCCGTCTCCTCCAGAGTGACTGCCCCAACATAACGAAGCTCCTGTTCGGTCAGCACGATGCATTGCACCATCAGGTTCCCACGCACCTCCAAGCCGGCTGCGGAAGAAATGCAGCCGCATTCCAGCAGCGTCACCGAACCAAACAGGATCCCGCCCGCCGCAACTGGCAATTCCACTTCAGCAGTTTGAGTCAGGTGGGTCAGCCGTCCATCCTGTTCCCGCAGACAGACAGAGAGTTTCAGTGAGCAGCATCGACTTCCACCTTCTGCCGTACCTGTGTCTTCGTCCAACAGGACGCACAGATCCACCACATCAGCCGATGGAAGCTCCTGCTGAAGCAGAGCTCGAAAGGGGTGGGGCTGAAAGATCTGCTCTGTGACCTGAAAATTTTGCTCTATCCCTTCCTCACATCGGCAGGCGCATCGAGTGCTGTACGCATCATTCAGCACACTGCCCTCCCGGCTGTCGACCACAGTGGCACAGGCATACAGCTCCAGCTCCAGTGAAAGCGTCCGGCTGTCTCTCAAAACGACCTGGCAGTTCGACGCGAAAAGACTGACCAGTGCCACTGCGCTTTCGCTGGAATCTCCCGCGTCCAGCACCTGAGAGACCGGAACGTCGCACAACTCGGAAAACAGTCCCTGCTCCTCGTTCTGTGCGCGGATGCGCAGCTTCAGGCCTCCTTTGAAAATGATCTTTGTCCCTACAATTTTGGTCTCTGAGCAGTAGGGCGTCACATCGCAGGCCAGCAGCGCATCGATAGACGGCCGGCTTCCGCCGATGGTGACATCGTCCTCAAGTGGGAACACTTTTTCCGTCACCTGAGAGACATAGCGGAAGCTGACAGACTCCGTTTTTATCTGAATGGATGCATCTGCGTCAACAACACCGGTGCTGTACCGCATGGTTCTTGGCGCATACGCAATCACATGGGCAGACAGCTCAGCCTGCACCAACACCTTTCTCGGATTGACAACCTTCACATCTGCGCGGGACAAGTGCGGAAGAATATTCAGCCGGCATTCCTCTGTCAGAGCTTCGCACTCTGCCGTACACCGGAACGGGATCTCCAATGGAATCGCACACGGTCCGCCACCGCCCTCCGGCTCATAGAGAACGGCAGCGCAGATGCTCCCCTCTACGATAACGGAACCATTTTCTATTCCTGTCTTTTGAAGCATCGGCGACGCAGTGACAGTGAGGACCGTCCCAATATCCGGCATGGAATCAGATACAATACTCTCCCTGCTCTCCTCCCGCCGAACCACTGTGTCCAGCACACGGGAATAACAGTTCAATTCCTCATATTGCAGTTCCATCAAGCAATCTCTCCTTTCGTCCCTTCAGAAGAGATCGACCGGTACAATCTCCCGCCTGTGTTCTGAGAGGACGTTTTTCAAGAGAAAGATATGTGAGGGCTGTCCCGAATATGTCACCTGCGCTCAACGCAGATGAAAAACCAGCTTTAAAAACCCGGATAAGAATCTTGGCGATTTCCAGATGACGATTTTCATATAATTGCCTCCTCACTCCAACAGCATTCCATTACGGTTTGCGCATCCACGTTACACCCAGCACGATCAAGGCCACAGCGCCCACAAAAATGATAACGCCGGTGGGTAGGACCATGCTCAACAGGATGCCGATCCCCAGAAATATGGCGCAGAGCCCGCCGGGCCTTCCGCCCGGGCCGCATCGACGCAACAAAAACACCCCCTGCGCAGTACTGCTGTCTCAGTCTACGCAGGGGGTGTTTCTAATGTGTCTGATTCAATTGCTGCGGATGAGCAGGCCGACTCCATGTGCGACCTTCACGACACAGCGCCTGCCCGGCGCCAGCTCATTGCTGACGCCCAGCGACGACCATCGGTCCAAATCAATGCCGCTGACCTCATATTTTGCGCCGGTAATGGTGACGCCAGTCAGCTGCCGATCCAGCGGGATCAGTCCAAAGTAGTGGTAGGGCGGCTCCGACGGGACCTCCGTTTCGCCAGGAGTGAGCAGACGGATCTCGTTCTGCTCGTCCACGATCACGCCGTCCACTCCGGCATGGTATATGCGTTCCAACTGGCCGATGGCGGAAAAGTGGTGATCCTGCCGACCACCGGTACAGCCGCAGAGCACCAGCTCATTGCAGCCTTCCCGGAGAGCCCGGGAAACCGCCATGTCCAGATCAGTGACATCCTTTTCAGAGGGCAGAAGATCCGATGGACAGCCTTTGTCATAGCCGCCGGAGTCACTGTCACCCACATACCAGTCCGGAACAAATCCAAGCTGTTGAGCGGCATTTCTGCCTCCGTCGGCGCAGATGATCAAATCACCCGGACGGTGATACTGTGCAATGAAACTCCAGTTCTGCACTGGAGCAGAGCCAAAGATCAACGCCCGCTTTTTCAATGTTCCCATGCTTTGTATTCCTTTGCTGCCTCATAGAGGCGCACATAGCTGCGGTGGCGGGACTGGGATATTTTGCCCTTTTCCAGTGCATCCAGGATCGCGCAGCCTTTCTCTTTTGTGTGAGAACAGCCGACAAATCGGCATTGACCCAGATAGGGTACAAATTCCCGGAAGGCCAGCGCAAGCTCGTCCTTGTCCAACAGCTCCGGCACGTCCGTGTCAAAACTGGCAAAGCCAGGGGTGTCCGCCGCCAGTGCCCCATTGGGGAGTCGGAACAGCTCCACATGGCGGGTGGTGTGGCGGCCGCGGCCCAGCTTTTCACTGACCTCACCCGTGGCGATGGCCAGTCCGGAATCCAGCGCATTCAGGATACTGGACTTGCCTACGCCGGAATTTCCGGTGAAAACCACAGTTTTTCCGGTAATGGCATCGGAAAGCTGCTGGATGCCCTCCCCCGTCACAGCGCTGACCTGAATGGTGGTAAACCCAGCCTTGCTGTAGATCTCATAGAGCTGCTGGCACGGCTCCAGATCACATTTATTGAGGCATACCACTGGCTCACAGTTTTTTCGCTCAGCAATGGCGGCTACCCGGTCAATGAGAAAAGGATCCGTCACCGGATTGACTCCAGCAGCGATCATGACCAGCTGATCCATATTGGCTACTGCCGGACGACTGAAGGCATTTTTCCGCTCCAGAATATGGTCAACACTTCCGGTCCCGCCACCCAAATCGGTGATCTCCACCCGGTCGCCCACAAGGGGACTCTCCCCCTTGTGGCGAAATTTTCCCCGGGCTCGGCAGGTATAAAGAGTGCCTTCACAGTCCACATAGTAGAAGCCGCTGAGCGCCTTCATGATCGTTCCTGTCATAGATCAACCTTCCGTGTTATCCGTATTATCTGTGTTGCCCGTGTTTCCTGTATCGGTATTGCCTCCGGAGCTCGGCTTCTCCCCCAGACTGATGGTGATCTGGATAGCCTCTCCATCCGTTACCGGCGTATCCTGCGGGATGCTCTGATAACAGACGTCGCCCTTATCATAGGCGCTGCTGTAATCACTGGTGTAAGTGGCATTCAATCCCAGTCGAGCGATAACGCTCTTGGCGTCAGCCTCCTTCAAGCCCAGCAGATTGACCATCTTCTGCGTCTCAGTAGTAGTGGTATTATCAGAGGCATTAGGATCCTTACCCAAGCTGACCTTGAGGTTAATGGTGTCGCCCTTCTTGACCGTTCCCTTTTCGGGAATGCTCTGATAGAAGACCGTGCCTTCCTCAGCG
>CALEQS010000237.1 GCA_937907975.1 uncultured Clostridia bacterium
TAAAGACTTCCTGCAGGAACATCTCGCACAGGGTGGTGGGCAGCTGATAGATCAGACGGCCGATGCCCAGATTTTCATAGTTGATGACGCTGCGCTCGGTCTCAAACACCTTGCCGACCTCAATGGCCATCTGGGCCTCCTGATAGGCCCGGGCCAGGTCACGGACATGATTGACAATGGTGCCGATGCCGATGACCACCTTCACCTTCAGCTCAGTGGAGACGGCCTCCTCAATGCTCTTGGCGATCTTGTAGAGGTCCTTGCCGGTGGTGGTCTCCGTGACCTGTTTGACCAGGGCCACATCGGTTTCGCTGATGGAGATCACATAGTCGGTCTGGCGGTCGGGATACAGGCCCTGCACCACGTCGATGACGGACACATCCACGCTGCCCTCCTGGCGCACGAGGAACACGGCGCGGGGCACCTCGGAGACGAAGTGCAGCTCCTTGGCCCGCAGATAAATATCGCCCAGCAGAATGTTATCGGACAGAATGCTCTTGACGAAGGCGGCCTTGTCGTGCTTTTCCTCAAAGTAGGTCTTGGCGCCGTTCAGCGCCACGGCGGACATGGAACAGATCGTCGCCGCCGCGTCATCCTCGCCGGAGACGAAAACGGCATAGTCGAACTGCGCCCCGAGGCCGTTCAGGGCCTTGAAGGTGTTGCCGTTGCGGATGATCATGCCGCCGTGCTCGGCGGCAAGCAGCTCCACAGCGCCGGACAGCGTCTCCCCGATGCGGGAAAGCTCACTGCAGGCGACGATGGCGCCGTTCATATCAATGACACCGATGGTGCGGCTGGTGCTCTCTTTCAGCTGGAGCACGACGCTCTGAAATACGCGGCTGGACATATTGACTCCTTTCTCCCGTTCAAAACCTGTTTTGGTTGTATAATCTCTCCAAATTGCTTTTTATTTTAACATTAACTCTGGTCTTTTTCAATAGGTTTTCAAAAATTTTTTGTATAAAATGACGAACTCATTTGAACCGCGACAGCTCCTCGGCCGTCAGGGGGCGGAATTCTCCCGGGCGGAGCGCCTGATCCAGTTTCAATGGCCCCATGGAGAGCCGTTTCAGAGCGGTCACCGGCTTGCCCCGCTGGGCAAGCATACGCTTGACCTGATGAAATTTGCCCTCCCGGAGCGTCACCCGGCAGAGCCCGGGGCCCAGATCCTCCAGACCGGCGGGCATACACTGGGTGCCGTCGCGCCCAGCGTCAGCCCGGCTTCAAAGGCCGCTGTGTCCTCCGCATCCACCTGACCGTCGATCTCGGCCAGATAGACCTTGTCCACATGGTGCCTGGGGGAGAGCAGGTGGTGGGCCAACTCGCCGTCGTCGGTCAGCAGCAGAAGTCCCTCAGTGTCCTTGTCCAGCCGGCCGACGGGGAACAGGCTCCGGTACTCCTCCGGCAGAAGGTCCAGCACGGTCTTCTGGTGTCGGTCCTCTGTGGCGGTCAGCACGCCGCCGGGCTTGTTGAGCATCAGGTAGCGGAATTTTGCCCAGACGACCTCTGCGCCGTCCACCTCGACGCACTGGGACGCCGGGTCCACTTTGCGCTCGGCGGCCCGTTCCACCTGTCCGTCCACGTACACACGGCCCTGCTTCAGCAGCAGTTTGGCCTCCTTACGGGACCAGCGGCCCGTGTCTGAGAGCAGCTTGTCCAGCCGCAGCTGCGTTGCCATGCTTTTTTCTCCCTTCCGTTCTGTCTGTCCCCTCAGGCGCATATTCTGTGCGTGAGGTGGACGAGATGGTGTTTCTGACATACAAATTGCCGCCGCGCAGAGTGCGGCTGGCCGTTCTGGCCGCCGGGGCGGTGCTGCTGGCGGCACTGCTGCTTTTTTCTGTATTCCGGCGTCCCAGCACCGAGACGCTGTCGGCGGGGGAGCATAATATTCTGCTCTGCCTGGACTGCCTGGACGGCTTCGGCTGGGAGGCCGAACCGGAACCGGTGAGCGTGGAGGAGAGCATCCTGAGCACTCAGCTGAGTGAGAGCTATCTCGCCCTTCAGCGGGAGGCCGGATTTGACCTCAGCGACGATATGGGCAAAACGGTCACCCGGTGCACCTTCACCATCGCCAACTATCCCACCGGTGAGACCGGCATTCTGGCTGATCTGCTGGTGCGGGACGGGGAAGTGGTGGGCGGAGACATCCGTTCCACCGCGCTCAATGGATTTCTACATAGTTTGGTACGACCCTCTGAGGGGTGAAAAGCGGCTGCTGCATATCATGCAGCAGCCGCTTTTGCTCATTTTTATTCGATGGAGATCAGGTAGTAGTAGACGGGCTGTCCGCCGGGGACGATGGCCACCTCGGCATCCGGGCAGGCTTTTGCGAACACCTGCTCCGCCGCCTCAGCCTGTTCCTCGGTGACGTCCTCGCCGTAGAACAGCGTGACGAACTCCGCGCCGGACTCCTTGGCCGCGCCGGCCAGCTTGAGCAGCATCTCCTCCTCCTTCGGGGAGGTGCCGAAAAGCTTGCCGTTCAGCAGGGCCAGATAGTCGCCCTCCTTGATGTCAAAGCCGTCCAAATTGGAGTTGCGGGCGGCATAGGTGAGCTGGGCGGTCTGCACCCGGTGGGCGGCCTCCAGCATGGCTTTGGCCAGCTCTTCCTCGCCGGCGTCCAGATCCACGCTCATCATGGCGGCGATGCCCTCGGGCACGGTCTTGGTCTCGATCACGACCACCTTTTTGTGCTCCGACAGAGGGACGCACTGCTGGGCGGCCATGATGATGTTCTTGTTGTTGGGGAGCACGAACACCGTCTCCGCCGGGGTGGCGTTGATGACCTTCAGCAGATCCTCCGTGGCGGGGTTCATGGTCTGTCCGCCGGACACCATGCCGTCCACGCCCAGATCGGTGAACACATTGGCCAGACCGTCGCCGGCGCAGACGGCCACAAAGCCGTAGCGCTTCTCATTGGGCGCGATCTCGGGCTCAGCGGATTTCTTCTCCATGGCCTCCAGCTCAGCCTCGATGCCCTCCAGATCATCGGTGGTCTGCACCTTGCGGCCGGCGGCCAGATCTTCGGTCTGGGTGCGCATATTCTCAATCTTGGCCAGCTCCAGCGTGCCGTACTTCTGGGACTCGGTCAGTGCCTCGCCGGGGATGTTCGTGTGGACGTGCACCTTGAAGGACTCGTCGTCCTCGCCGATCACCAGACTGTCGCCGATGCTGTTCAGATACTGGCGCAGGGGGCGCAGATCCACGTCGGGCTTGGCCTTGCGGACGATATACACCGTGTCAAAGGCGAAGGTGGTGTCCTGTACATCGAACTCTGTGAAGTCGGCCTTCTGCCTGGTGGGCTGGGCCTGGGGCTCCGCACCGGCGGCGATGGGCTCTCCCTTCAGGCAGGAGAGCATACCCGTCAGGATGACCAGGAAGCCCTTGCCGCCTGCGTCTACCACGCCGGCCTTTTTCAGCACCGGGTTCTGGTTGACCGTGTCGGCCAGCGCCTCTTCGCCCCGCTCAATGGCCTTTTCCAGCACGAACTGGAACGAGGTGTCCTCCATGCTGGCCTCGGCGGCCCGCTCGGCGGCCAGCCGGGACACGGTGAGGATGGTGCCCTCGGCGGGCTTCATCACCGCGCCATAGGCGGCAGAGACGCCCTCAGACAGGGCGGCGGCAAAGTCGACGCCGTCCATGGTCACCTTTTCCTTTACCTGCCGGGAGATGCCCCGGAACAGCAGGGACAGAATGACGCCGGAGTTGCCCCGGGCGCCGCGCAGCAGGGCGGAGGCGGTGACAGAGGCCGCCTGCCCCACAGTGTCCGCCTGCTTTTCCGCCAGCGCGGTGACTGCCGCGCCGATGGTCAGGCTCATGTTGGTGCCCGTGTCTCCGTCGGGGACCGGGAACACATTTAAATCATTGATGGACTGCTTTTCCGCCTGGATCGCAGCCGCACCATAACGGATCATATTCCGAAACTGTTCTCCGTCAATGATATCGATCATGTTATGTTTCTTCCTTTCGGCGCGGTTTCGGCGCCAGTCTCCAATCGCTGGGCCGAAGCACTCAGCTGAACGAAATCGAGTCGATATAGATCTCCACACTGGCCACGCTCACGCCGGTCACCTCAGTGACCTTGTAGGCAACCTCCTTGGTGATGGAGCTGCTGATGGCGGCGATGTTCACGCCGCTGTCCACGATAATATGCAGATCAATGGTGACGCTGCCGTCCTCGTTGGCGGTGACTTTCACGCCCTTGGACATGGATTCGCGCCGAAGCAGATGCACCAGACCGTCCGTCTTGGAGCGCACAGCCATGCCCTTCACGCCAAAGCAGCTCATGGCGACCGCACCTGCGATCTGGGTGAATACGTCGTTGCTGATGATCAGGCTGCCCTTTTCCATCTGAATCTTCATATCGGAGCACTTCCCTTCTGCGCCGCGGGGGAGCGGCGTACATTTTCGTACAGAAATTCAGTATTATTTTAATCTATTTTTGCCGGAAATACAAGGGGGAATGTAAACACCGCATTTCCGGGGCACTGGGCAGAATATTTTTGAAAATTTGATCCAGCCTATTGACTTTGGACGGCGCACAGCGTATATTGAACATATGAACGATGGCTCATATGTTCATGTGTTTTGACTTGTGAGTCATTCCACATTACATACTAAAAGGAGGCTTCTCCATGCGCAATTACGATATGACCCCCGAGGTCGAGGAGGAAGAGAGCTGCACCTGTGGCTGCGGCAACCATCACCACCATGAGGAGGAACACCACCACGAGGAGCACCATCATCACGATCACGACGACGATGATGGCGACGAGTGCGGCTGCGGGCACCACCATCACGACGACGATGATGACGACGAGTGCGGCTGCGGGCACCACCATCACGATGACGATGATGATGACGATTGCGGCTGCGGGTACCACCATGACTACGACGGCGGGACTCATGGCCGGCCAAAGCACATCGAGGGTGCGGTCACGCAGATTTTTCTGGTGAATAATCTGGGCTGCGCCCACTGCGCGTCCAAGATGGAGACCGAGATCAGCCAGATGCCGGAGGTGGCGTCCTGCACGCTGACTTACACCACCAAGCAGCTTCGGGTGGAGGCCGCTCAGCCGCTGGAGCTCCTGCCCCAGATCCAGCAGATCTGTGCGTCCATCGAGTCCGAGGTCACCGTCACCCCCCGGGCCGCCCGGGGCAAGGCAAAGAGCGAGGAGCAGGAGGAAGACGGAGACGAGGGCAAAAAGGACCTGATCCGCATTATCGTGGGCGCCGCCGCTCTGGTGATCGGCAAGGTGCTGGAGCACTTTCTGCCCGCCACCGACGCTCTGCCCTGCAATATTGCCGCCCTGATCCTGTTTGTGGTGGGCTATGTCTACTGCGGCTGGGGCGTGCTGAAGCAGGCCGCCGTCAACATTGCCCACGGCCGGGCACTGGACGAGAATTTCCTGATGAGCATCGCCACGCTGGGCGCCTTCGCCATCGGCGATTATGCCGAGGCGCTGGGTGTTATGGTGTTCTACCGCGTGGGTGAATATTTTGAGGACAAGGCTGTGGAAAAGAGCCGCAGCAATATCATGGAGGCACTGGATCTGCGCCCCGAGGTCGTCAACCTGATGGAGGGCGGCGAGGTGCGCACCATCCCCGCCGAGGATGCCCTGCCCGGCGACGTGGTGCTGGTGCGGCCCGGTGACCGGGTGCCGCTGGACGGCACGGTGCTGGAGGGCGAGAGCCTGCTGGATACCTCCGCCATTACCGGTGAACCGGTGCCGGTGGCTGTCCGCCCCGGTGATAGCATCACCTCCGGCTGTGTCAACCAGAACGGCGCGCTGACCGTCCGGGTGGAGAAAGAGCTCAGCGAGTCCATGGTCACCCGGATCATGGACAGCGTGGAGAATGCCGCCGCCGCGAAGCCCCATATCGACCGCTTCATCTCCCGTTTCTGCAAGGTCTATACTCCCTTTGTGGTGGCACTGGCGGTGCTGACCGCCCTGATCCCCTCCATTGTCACTGGCAACTGGGGCTATTGGGTCAAGACTGCTCTGACCTTCCTGGTCATCTCCTGCCCCTGCGCGCTGGTGCTCAGTGTGCCGCTGGCCTTCTTCGCCGGCATCGGCCTGGGCTCCAAGAAGAATGTCCTGTTCAAGGGCGGCAGCGCTATGGAGGCCATCTGCAATGTGAAGGCCATCGTCATGGATAAGACCGGCACCCTGACCCGGGGCGTGTTCACCGTTCAGCGCATCCTGCCTGCAGACGGCGTGAGCGAGGAGGAGCTGCTGGCCATGGCCGCAAAGTGCGAGAGTGCGTCCACCCACCCCATCGCCCAGTCTATCCGTGCCGCCGCCGAGGAGCGGGGCGTGAAGGCAGAGCGGCCGGAGTCCATTCAGGAGCTGTCCGGCCTGGGTATTGACGCCGACGGCATCCTCTGCGGCAACCGCAAGCTGCTGGAGCAGTACGGCATCGCCATTCCTGCGGACGACGGCGCCTTCGGCACCGAGGTGCTGCTGGCCGACCACAGCCGCTATCTGGGCCGCATCGTGATCTCTGATGAATTGAAGCCGGAGACCCACGCTGCCATCGCCGCGCTGAAGGCCGAGGGCCTCAAGACCGTCATGCTGACCGGCGACGCCTCCGACAGCGCCGAGGCTGTGGCCCGTGAGATCGGGCTGGATGAAGTCCATGCCAAGCTGCTGCCGCAGGATAAGCTGCGCATTCTGAAGGAGACCCGGGAGAAATACGGTCCGGTCATGTTCGTGGGCGACGGCATCAACGACGCCCCGGTGCTGGCCGGCGCAGACGTGGGCGCGGCCATGGGCAGCGGCGCAGATGCCGCCATCGAAGCCGCCGATGTGGTATTTATGACGTCCCGCATGGATGCGGTGCCTGAGGCCATCGCCATCGGCCGGGTGTCCACCCGCATCAGCCGTCAGAATATGGTCATTGCCATTGCCATCAAACTGATCGTCATTCTGCTGGGCTTCCTCGGTCTGGCCAATATGTGGGCTGCCGTGTTCGCAGATACCGGCGTGGCCATGATCTGCATCCTGAACTCCATCCGTATTCTGTACCGTGAGTAAAAGTAACGTAAACAGGCCCACCGCATGACAATGAACCGCGCCCCGTCAAGCGTACAATGAAATAAAATAATCTTTTTGCTGCCA
>CALEQS010000238.1 GCA_937907975.1 uncultured Clostridia bacterium
CACCACCCTGCATTTGCTGTACAGCCGTTTCTGGAACAACTTCCTCCATGACATCGGCGTGGTGCCCAATGCGGAGCCCTACCACAAGCGCACCAGCCATGGCATGATCCTCGGCGAGGGCGGCGAGAAGATGTCCAAGTCCCGCGGCAACGTGGTCAACCCCAACGACATCGTGAACCAGTATGGCGCCGACACCATGCGCACCTATATCATGTTCATCGGCGACTTTGCCAAGGCAGCGGCCTGGTCTCCCAAGGCTGTGGCCGGATGCAAGCGGTTCCTCGACCGTGTCTGGAACCTGCAGGACATGGCGACCGACAGCATGGACTACTCTGAAGCCAATGTTGCGGAGATCCATAAGGCCATCAAGAAGGTCGGCGACGACATTGAGACCATGAAGTTCAATACCGGCATCGCCACCCTGATGGCACTGGTCAACAGCTTCTATGCCAACGGCCTGACCAAGGGCGACCTGAAGGCGCTGGTGCTGATGCTGTCCCCTGTGGCACCCCATATCTGCGAAGAGATGTGGCAGAACCTCGGCGGCGAGGGCCTGGTCTGCCAGCAGAAGTGGCCGGAGTACGACGAGAGCAAGACCGTCGCCTCCACCGTCCAGCTGGCTGTTCAGATCGGCGGCAAGATGCGCGGCAATATCCAGGTGCCCACCGACTCCGAGCAGGACACCGTGGTGAATGCCGTTCTGGCCGACGCCAAACTGAGCAAGTACACCGAGAATATGGACATCGTCAAGGTCATTCTGGTCAAGAACCGCCTGGTCAACCTGATCCTGAAGCCCAAAGCCTGAGTTCTGGAATAAATTTACGCCCAAACCCGGGAAAAGTGAAAGTTGCTCTTGACAGAACGGCTTTTACAGCGTAGAATAACAAGGTAAAGCTAAGAATTTGGCTGTTCATGCCCTGTTGTCACATATCTCCCTGGGCATTTCGGAGGGAGGGAAATTAGATGTCTGAAGTCCGCGTTAGAGAAAATGAGTCTCTGGACAGCGCCCTGAAGCGCTTCAAGCGCAGCTGCGCCAAGTCCGGTGTTCTGGCCGAAGTGCGCCGTCGCGAGCACTACGAGAGCCCCAGTGTCAAGCGTCGCAAGAAGTCTGAGGCTGCCCGCAAGAACCGCAAAAAGTTCTACTAATTGCAAAAAGAAAGAGCTGTTGCATCTGCAGCAGCTCTTTTTTTGTTGTTATCGGCTCGCCATCCTAAATGCGCGTCTTGATGAGCCAGCCGGGCACAAAACAAATGCTAATTTTGCGCCCACAGATCCGGCCATGCCGCCATGCATTCCATAATGCCCGCCTCCCGGGCGGCCCTTTGCTTGGAGTGCATGGTCTCTCTGTCATCGAACAGCACAAAATGTGGGCGCTGACCCTGTAAGTAAGTAAAGTACCGGGCGCAGAGCTCCGGGGAGTAGTACACGCTGGCTCGGACGCTCCGCCGGAGCTGAATCAGTGCCTCCGGTGTCAGTGGTGTGCCGCAGCCGGTGCGGGATGGGATGGGAAAGTCCTCCGCCCGCCGCTCCAGCGCCGCCACTGTGCGCTCAACGCCATAGCGCCGCACCGCCGATTCCAGCCGTTCCCTCAATGTGCCGCCGGAAACTGCCGTTGAGATGAGCACCCGGGAGTGAGGAGCCGCCTGGGCGTAGGGTTCCGGGAGATAAACGGCTAGCCGCTGAGCGGTCAGCGCCCGATCCAGTGCCTGTGCAAATTGACCGCACCCCCTCGCCGGCAGATCGGCAATGACGCCCCGGTAACGCTGTGCGGCGCACTCGCGCCTGAGTTGGTCAGAAAATGGCTCCACAGCTCCGCTGGGCGGCTGTTCCAACGCAAAGTACAGGAGCCCGCCTCGGCCTGGGGCAGTGCCGCTCAGACGCATGAGCCGCAGCTCTGGGTTGACAGCGTAGGCCATGTGGGCCAGTTCGCTGTCCGGCAGTGCGGTGCACTCCGGCTCCTGCGCAGGTGATGCGGCCAGAATGAGTTTTTGCCTGCTGTTCTCCATCACACGCCCCCCTTGTTCCGCTGATAGTTTTCCTGTATAATATAATACGGACTGATCATTTCAGCCTATGAATGAGTTTGGCCGGGCAGAACCGGCCCGGAGGTTTCAACCTATGCCATTTTCGCTGATACCGAAAAAACTGTGCCGCAGTATCTATGCCCTGAATCTGGACGCACTGCGCGCCCGGGGGATCAGGGTGCTTTTTGCGGATCTGGATAATACGCTGGCCCGTTACTCAGAGCACGCCCCCTCAGATGAACTGCGTGCTTGGACCCGGAGCGTGGAGGCACACGGCATCCGGCTGTTTGTGCTCTCCAACAGCCGTAAGGCCACCCGGGCGGATGTGTTCTGCAAAGCGCTGGATATTCCTTATCTGAAGCACGCAGGCAAGCCCAAGCGCCCCAGCTTCCAGAAGGCCATGGCTCTGTGCGGCGCGTCGGCGGGGGAGTGCGCCATCGTGGGTGACCAGATCTTTACCGACATTCTGGGCGGCAACCGCTCAGAGGTGTACAGCATCCTTGTGCACCCGCTGGCCATCGACAACGCCTTTCGTGCTGTCCGCTACGGCGTTGAGACCCCGTTCCGGCTTCTCTGCCGGGACAAGGAGGGGTGGAAATGAGCGCGATCTTCGGCGTGGCCGGCAATTCGGAGACCTATACCAAAACAGTCAGCAGATCCTCAGCCAAAGCGCCAGCCTGGCTTCACTCCATTGGGCTGGATGCCTATGAGTATCAATGCGGCAAGGGCGTCCATGTGGGAGAGGCGACCGCCCGCCAGATCGGGGCAAATGCCGCCGCCGCAGGCATTGTCATGTCACTTCATGCCCCATACTTCATCAATCTGGCCAACCCTGACCCGGACAGCCTGAAAAAGACCATCGGCTATATCACAGCCGCCTGTCAGGCGGCGGACTGGCTGGGGGCAGGGCGCGTCATCGTTCACACTGGCGCGCTGATGAAGCGCACCCGCCGGGAGGCGCTGGACATCGCCCGCTATTCTCTTGGTGAAGTCCTGCGCGCCTGTGATGATGCGGGCTTCTGCCATATCTCGCTCTGCCCGGAGACCATGGGGAAGATCAATCAGCTGGGTGATCTGGATGAGGTGCTGGAGCTGTGTACGCTGGACGAACGCCTTGTGCCCTGCATCGACTTCGGCCACCTCTACGCCCGCTCACTGGGCGTGCTGGACGGGCCGGAGGAAATGCACCGGATGCTCGACCGGGTGGCCGAGGTGCTGGGCGAGGAGCGGGCAAGCCGGTTCCACAGCCACTTCTCCCACATTGAATTTACGCCCAAGGGCGGGGAACTGCGCCATCTATGTTTCTCTGATGAGGGATGGGGGCCGGATTTCGCCCCGCTGGCGGCGGAGGTGGCCCGCCGGGGCTGGAGTCCCACATTTATCTGTGAATCCGCAGGCACCCAGAGCGAGGACGCTCTGACGATGAAAGAACAGTATTTACAGGAGGAAAAAGGATCATGAACCATCTGAAACAGATCGCGGCCAAGCTGGCCGACTATCAGCTGGACGCCCTGCTCATCACCAGCGAACCCGGCGAGTACTATGCTACCGGCTTCCACGGTGAGGGCTATGTGCTCGTTACCCCCAATCAGAACTATTACTCCACTGACAGCCGCTATATCGAGGCGGCTGCCGCCATTAAGGGTGTGGAACTGACCAGTATCAATGCCGGAAAGAGCCATCTGGAGCTCACTGTGGAGCACATTCAGGCCGACGGCATCAAAGCGCTGGGCATTGAGGAGGGCTATATGAGTGTGGCCGAGTTCGGCCGTATCCGCGCCGCCCTGCCCGGCGACGTGGAGCTGGTCCCGGCCCAAAAGCTGCTCACTGATCTGCGTGCTCAGAAGGATGAGGAGGAGCTGGGCTATATGCGTCGTGCGCAGGAGTGCACGGACAAGGCCTTCACCGAGATCCTGAACTTCATCAAGCCCGGCGTCACCGAGAATGAGATCGCCGCCCGGCTGACCTACCTGATGATGTCCTTCGGGGCCCGTAAGAACTCCTTTGACCCCATCGTGGCCTCTGGCCCCAACGGCAGTATGCCCCATGCCATTCCGACGGAGCGCAGAATCCAGACCGGTGAGTTCGTCACCATGGATTTCGGCTGTATGTATGAGGGCTACTGCTCCGACATGACCCGCACCGTCTGCGTGGGCGAGCCCACCGAGGAGATGGAGAAGGTCTACAACACCGTTCTGGCCGCCCAGAAGGCGGGCATTGCCATTGCTAGGGCGGGCGTCCCCGGCTGTGACATCCACAACGCCGCGCATGACGTGATCCGCGCCGCAGGCTATGGTGAGTATTTCGGCCACGGCTTTGGCCACTCGCTGGGCCTTGAGATCCATGAGGATCCGGGTGCCCGCACCGCAAATAAAGAGCCTATGCCGCTGCACTGCACCGTCTCTGCCGAGCCCGGCATCTATCTGCCCGGCCGCTTTGGTGTCCGTATCGAGGATGTTATTTTCCTGACCGAGGATGGCTGCATCGACATCACCAATTCCCCCAAGGAACTCATTAAGCTGTAAGTTTTGACAAAACAAAAAACGCTGTCGTTTTTGTTGAACGACAGCGTTTTTTATTTCCAGTGTTTTGTTCGGCTTCGGGTGAACAGGATCACCACAGCCAGCAGAACGGGCAGAATGAGCACGATGTGCCGCAGCAGGGAAGGCGGGATCATCCCAATGCCGCACAGCACCACGCCCAGCCCCAGCAGGAATACGCCGAGTGTGCAGATCAGAAAACCCCGCCCCACCGTCTTGCAGACCTTCTGCGTTTCAGCATCGGTTTTGCTCTGGCGTATGGCCCAGCCGATGAACAGCGGTGGGACAGCCAGCACAAACAGGATCAGAAGCCCAGCCCAGAGAGCCGTCAACGCTCATACTCCAGCCGGCCCGTGCGGTAGAGATTGCCGCCGTGGCAGTCCAGCGCTACTGTCAGCGGCAACTCAGAGATAGTCATGCGCTTGATGGATTCACAGCTCAGATCGTCAAAGGCAATGACCTCTGCTTTCTGAATGCACTTGGCGATCAGCGCTCCCGCACCGCCCACAGCGGCGAAGAAGCAGGCCTTGTTGCGAATGAGAGCCTCGGCCACTTCGGTGCTCATCTCGCCCTTGCCAATAATTGCACCCAGCCCCAGATCCAGCAGGCGGGGCGCAAAGGCGTTCATGCGGCTGGCGGTAGTAGGGCCGCAGGAGCCCACGGCCATGCCCTTCTGGGCAGGAGTGGGGCCTGCATAGTAAATGACGGCGTCCTTGAGCTCGAAGGGGAGAGGCTTGCCTTCGTCCAACAGGCTGAAGATTCGCTTATGGGCGGCGTCCCGTGCGGTGTAGATGGTGCCGGAGAGAATGACCCGGTCGCCCGCGTTCAGCTTCTCCTGCATTCCGCGCAGCTCGTCGGTGTTCAGATGATAGATCTCACTCATGACTGCCGCCTCCCAGCTTTAGTTCCAGCTCACCGAGACGGGACAGAGAGGCCCGCAGGTCGGTCAGCTTGCAGATGACATCGGTGATGGCCGTGTTGGCGGTGGAGCCCACATGGCTGTACTCCTGCATGATCTCGTCCAGCATGGCCTGCGCCTCCAACCGCTTTCCGGCGGCCTCCTCCTCGGCCTGTTTGACTACCTGTGCGGAGCGGGCGTGGGCTTCCAGCTCAATGTCAGCCAGCTTGCTCTTTACATCGGCATAGGCCTCAGCCTGAGGCTTGAATTCCTCCACCTGGGCGCGCAGCTCCTTGACCTCATCCTCCAGCGGTGCCAGCTCATCCACCCGGGCGGCCAGATCCTCACAGCGCTGGCTAAGCGCGTCGGCGCGTGCCTTTTCGCCGGCCAGTGCATCCGCCTTCTCCTGAGCCTGCTTCAGCTCTGCACGCAGTGCGTTGAGCTGTGCGGCGTGTTCCCGGGCAGTCGACTCAATATAATCCACCACGTCCTGGCGCTGAAAGCCGCCAAAGGTCGCAGTGCGCAGTTTTAATGTTTCCATGGGAGTTCCCCCAATCATTTGAATTTATATTGTATTCTAGCATAACCGACCGGGAGAGACAAGCGCAAGCGGGGATGAGAAAAGAAAAATGAAAAAATTGAAAAAAACTGTTGACATTTGCGGCCTGTGCCATTATAATAACATTCGTTCGCTGGTGATGAGCCACAGACAACAACCGCACATGGGGGTATAGCTCAGCTGGGAGAGCGCTTGAATGGCATTCAAGAGGTCAGCGGTTCGATCCCGCTTATCTCCACCAAAGGCCTGAAGTCATCAGACTTCAGGTCTTTTTCTACACCTGGATGCGTTGACGAAGGGTTGAGACTATAGTACAATTTATCAATGATATATTGAAAGCAAAAGAACTTTTGATGGAAAAATGAGTATAAGGCGCATATGAGATGACGCTTGATCACTTTCCCGGTTATGGCGCTGAGATGGATCACATTCGCAGCGTGAACAGCAAGCCAAGAAATTCAGGTGCTGGGGGCGGCTGCTGCATAGGATTGGGCGTTATCATTGGTTTCTTTTGCTTTGTGTACAAGGCCAATTACGGGCTGACAGGGGAGAGTATGCTGGCTTGGCTGGCATGGTTTATCATTGGCGCCGCTGCGGGCTTTTTGCTTGAAAAACTGATTTACGCCGTCCTTGAGAGTCAGCAGAAAAATGCTGCCAATGACCTTGCGGCATACCAGCGTGCGTTTGAGGGCGAAGCCTGGCGGATGAGCAGCCGATATGCAAGAAGTGCTGTGACGGCCGAAATCGTCCGACGGCTGACGGGAGCTTTGGTTCGATCCATTCAGGCGGCTGATCGTGCAGGGCATATTGCTGAGGCCACAGCAACCTTTACCTATTGCGTGTATACGACCAAGGTCGAATTCGACGGTCCTGAACATGGGTGTTATAGCTTTGCGGTCGAGCGGTGCGCGGATTTGAATGGTCCGCTGGATCAGACCGCACTTGCAATAGCGATCGCATCGATGCTCAGGTCGAATGTTGCTGCGACAAATCTGAAAAACAGCCGGGATAAAAATTATGAACTTACGGCGTCATACAAATATAAAGGGGATCACGTTGCGGCAACGATCACATATACTGCGTCAAACGGGAATTACCGCCCTGAACGGAGTTGGTGAGCCTGATTTAAAGGAGCGTGATCATCCATATATGATATGCTATGTGAGAGCTGGATGCGATGAGATAGGCAGAGGACAGGGAACGAAAGAAAAATGAAATTACCTCTTGCATTCTGTGTCGAAACCTGCTATAATTTAAAACCGTGGTTATCGCATATCGCTTCTTTGAAGCGGCGGACAGTGCGTCTTCTCTGACTGATGAATGAGCACTGACTGATGGGTGAAAACAATTTTGAAAAAATTGAAAAAAGCCCTTGACTTTCCAAGAAGCCTTTGATATAATAACCATCGTCGCTTGGAGAGAGCGCCGCGAACGACTGAACGAACCGCCTACGGGAGCATAGCTCAGCTGGTTAGAGCACTTGCCTTACAAGCAAGGGGTCACAGGTTCGAGTCCTGTTGTTCCCACCACTCCTTCGACCATTAACTGGCCCGGTAGTTCAGTTGGTTAGAACGCCAGCCTGTCACGCTGGAGGTCGACAG
>CALEQS010000239.1 GCA_937907975.1 uncultured Clostridia bacterium
AGCGGGTCATGCGGGTGCAGGAGCCCTATAAGAAGGCCAACCGCAAGTTCCACCCCGAGGACACTGTTGTCGATGTGAACGGCATCAAAGTGGGCGGCGGCAATTTTGCCGTCATGGCGGGCCCCTGCTCTGTGGAGAGCGAGGAGCAGATCGTCTCCATCGCCAAGGACGTCAGTGCCAGCGGCGCCGGCCTGCTGCGCGGCGGCGCGTTCAAGCCCCGCACCAGCCCCTATTCCTTCCAGGGTCTCGGCGTGGACGGCCTGAAGCTGCTGCTGGAGGCCAAGGCGGAGACCGGTATGCCCATCGTCACCGAGCTGATGGGCCCCCAGTACTGCGACCTCTTTGAAGAGAAGGTGGACCTTGTGCAGATCGGTGCCCGGAATATGCAGAACTTCGACCTGCTGAAAGAGGTGGGCAAGATGTCCAAGCCCGTTCTGCTCAAGCGCGGTCTTGCCAACACCTACGAGGAATGGATCATGTCTGCCGAGTACATTATGGCCGGCGGCAATGAGAACGTTATTCTCTGCGAGCGCGGCATCCGCACCTTCGAGAAGTACACCCGCAACACGCTGGATGTTTCTGCCATTCCCGCCATTAAGCGCATGAGCCATCTGCCCATCATCGTGGATCCCAGCCACTCCGGCGGTTATTCCTGGCTGGTGGAGCCGCTGACGCTGTCCGCCGTGGCGGCGGGTGCCGACGGCCTGATCATCGAGGTGCACAACGATCCGCCCCACGCCAAGTGCGACGGACAGCAGTCCCTGACCCCTGCCCAGTTCGATGCGCTGATGGGCAAGGTGAGCGCCCTGACCGACATGATGGGCAAGACGATCGTAAAGTAAGAGGAGAGTGGGTTTCATGACCAAGCTGAATATTCCTCTGCCCGGACGGGATTATGATATTCTGATCGAGCCGGGCCTGCTGGATCAGGCCGGTGCTCACTGCCGGGCTGTCCTGCCCCGGGTGAAGAAGCTGGCAGTGGTGACTGATGCCAATGTGGCCCCGCTCTATGCCCAGCGGGTGGAAAAAAGCCTTGCAGATGCCGGTTTCGCGGTGAAGATCGTCACGATCCCGGCGGGTGAGCCCTCCAAATCCATGCAGATGCTGGAGTTCCTCTATGATGAATTTATGGCCTTCGGCCTGACCCGCACCGACGCTGTGGCCGCGCTGGGCGGCGGCGTCGTGGGTGATCTGGCGGGCTTTGCCGCCGCCACAATCCTGCGGGGCGTGGACTTTGTTCAGATCCCCACCACTCTGCTGGCGCAGGTGGATTCCTCCGTGGGCGGCAAGGTGGCCGTGGATCTAAAGTCCGGCAAAAATTTGGCGGGCGCGTTCTGGCAGCCCAAGCTGGTTCTGATGGATCCCGAGTGCCTGAATACCCTGTCCGACCGCATCTTTAACGACGGCATGGCTGAGGTTATCAAGTATGGCTGTATCCGGGACGCCGACTTCTTTGACGAGCTGTTGAAATGCGGCGGCCGGGAGGGCGTCATGGGCCGGATCGAGTATGTGCTGGAGACCTGCTGTGCCATCAAGGCCCAGGTCGTGCTGGCCGACGAGCGGGACACCGGCCTGCGCATGATCCTGAACTTCGGCCACACACTGGGCCACGCCTATGAGCTGGCCTATCATTATGAGACTTATACCCACGGACAGGCGGTTGCCGCCGGGATGTGCCGGGCGGCGGGGCTGGGGGGCAAACTGGGGGGCACACCGGAGGACATTCCAGAGCGGATACTTCAGGCCGTAAAACTCTACGACCTGCCCGATGCCATCGCCTGCTCCCGGACGGATTATGAGACCGCCGTGGGACTGGACAAAAAGGGTGCGGGCAATGAGATCACTCTGATCCTGCTGGACAAGATGGGAGAGGCCAAGCCGGTGCGGATGGATAAACAGAAACTGCTGACCATGGTCGAGGACGCCTATGGATGTTAAGATCACCCCGGCCAGGCTGAGCGGTGCGATCACGCCGCCCCCTTCCAAGAGCCAGGCCCATCGGCTCATCATCGCCGCCGCGCTGGCGGAGGGGGAGAGCCATCTCTCCAATGTGGCGTTGTCTCAGGATATTATTGCCACGCTGAATTGCATGCGTGCGCTGGGGGCGCGCTCGGTGAAGGATGGCGGCCTGATCCGCGGCCTGGGCGGCAGAAAGCAGCGCTTTGACCACCTGCCCCAATTGGACTGCGGCGAGTCCGGTTCCACGCTCCGCTTCCTGATCCCGGTGGCGCTGGCTGTGGCCGGCGGCGGCGTATTCAGCGGCCATGGCCGCCTGATGGAGCGCCCGCAGGGACCCTATGAGAAGCTG
>CALEQS010000240.1 GCA_937907975.1 uncultured Clostridia bacterium
GGGTTGAAAAGATGAGTTATCGGATCAACGACAAATTCCCCGGCGACTACGAGGCCAAACAGGCCATTCTGGAAGTCGGCCGCCGGATGTACGCCAAAAACTTTGTTGCCGCCAACGACGGCAACATCAGCTGCAAGGTCAGCGAGAACACCATCTGGTGCACCCCTACCGGTGTGTCCAAGGGTTACATGACTGACGATATGCTGGTGCTGATGGACCTGGACGGCAACGTGCTGAAGGGCGACCTGAAGCCCTCCAGCGAGGTGAAGATGCACCTGCGTGTCTACAAGGAGAACCCGAAGATGAACGCCGTGGTGCACGCCCATCCGCCAGCCGCCACCAGCTATGCCATTGCTGGTCTGCCCCTGAACCACGCCATCCTGACCGAGGCGGTCATGGGCATCGGTGAGATCCCCATCGCCCCCTATGCCATGCCCGGCACCGAGGAGGTGCCCAACTCCATCGCCCCCTATGTCACCACCCACAACGGCTGCCTGCTGGCCAACCACGGCGCGCTGGCCTGGGGCAAGGACGTCATGGAGGCCTGGATGCGCATGGAGTCCATCGAGTATTACGCTCTGGTCAGTATGTATACCCACGGCCTGATCGGCCAGGCCAATGAGCTGACCTGCGACCAGGTGGACCGCCTGATCCAGCGCCGCACCAACAGCGGCATCATGACCGGCGGCCGTCCCCTGTGCCGCAACTGCAACGCCGACGGCGTGCCCGCCTGCGAGAGCTGCGGCTCTCCCTCCGCGGCCGCTCAGATGGCTCAGCAGAGTGCCTGTTCCGCCCCCACCCAGCAGGATGAGGTGCAGCAGGTCGTTGAGATCGTTCGGAAGGTCCTGGCCAACCAGAACTTCCATTAAACGATAAACCGCATATCCCTGAAAGCCATGCCCCGGCGCTGCGCCGGAGCAGTCTGGAAAGAAAGTTGGTGATCCATGATTGGCACTTGACGAAACGGCCATCCGCCACTGTGTTCTGACCGAGCTGGCCCGGCAGGGCAGCAAGTTCGTGCCGGTGGGCATTTCCGCCCGGCACGTCCACCTGACGGCCCAGGACATTGAGACGCTGTTTGGCCCCGGCTACCAGCTCGATCCCCTGAAGCCCATCGTCCAGCCCGGCCAGTACGCCTCCAAGGAGCAGCTGACGCTGGTGGGACCCAAGGGTCAGATCGACAAGGTGCGCATCCTCGGCCCCGCCCGGCCCTATACCCAGGTAGAGCTGTCCTTTACCGACGCCATGAAGCTGGGCATCAAAGACTGCCCCATCCGAATGTCCGCCGATATTGAGGGCACTCCGGGCCTGAAGATCGTCGGCCCCAAGGGCGAGCTGAACCTGACCAAGGGCGTCATCATCGCCGCCCGGCACCTGCACTTCACCGATGAGCAGGCCCAGGCATACGGCGTACACAACGGCCAGGTGCTCTCCGTCCGGGTGACCGGACAGCGGCCCTGTCTGCTGGAGAACGTGGTCTGCCGCGTCGGCGCCGCCCATGAGCTGGAGGTGCACATCGACACGGACGAGGCCAATGCCTGTGCGTTGAAGAACGGCGATCTGGTGGAGCTGGTGTTCCCCGGCGAGCCGGAGCATCACTGCAAGGGCACCTGCCAGAGCGGCGGAGGCTGCACCTGCGGAGCCGGTGGGCCTGCCGGAACAGCCCCGGCACCCAAAGCAGAACCGGAACCCGAGCAGGAGCCGCTGGAGCTGGTGACCGAGCGCGACGTGAACGACGCGTTCCGGGACAACCACACCCAGATCCCCTGCACCAAGAAGGCGCTCATCACTCCTGCGGCGGTTGATCGGGCCGCTGAGACCGGGATCAAGATCGTCCGGGTCTGAGAAAGGAGGAACGCCATGCAGCTGGCAAGAGTGGTCGGCACTGTGGTCAGCACCAGCAAGTCCGCCAAATTGCAGGGCTTGAAAATGCTGCTGGTCAAGCCGATCGACATTGAGACCTTTGAAGAAAAGGGAAGCGTGGTCGTGGCCTTTGATGCCTGCGGCGCGGGCGAGGGAGAGGTCGTCATGATCGTCTCCGGTTCGTCCTCCCGTCAGACGGAGGTGACGGAGAACAAACCCTCCGACACCGCCATTGTCGCCATCATCGACTACGTTGACCTTGGAAACAAACGTATTTTCAGCAAGGAAAAAGACAACAAAAAGAAGGTGTAATGATTCATGCTTTCAAAAGAGCAGATCGAGCAGATCGTTCAGGCAACCATTGCCCAGATGAACAATCAGCAGACCGCCTCCGCTTCCGCACCGGCCGGTGCGGCCGGCGCGGGCAACGGCTGGATGTTTGACCGGGCGGAGGACTGCGTGGACGCCGCCATCGCCGCTCAGAAAAAGCTGGTCGCCATGACCATGGATCAGCGGGAAAAGTTGATCCGCGCCATGCGCCGTGCCGCCCGGGAGAACGCTGAAAAGCTCGCCCAGATGGCTCACGACGAGACCGGCTACGGCAAGGTCCCCGACAAGATCGCCAAGATCCTGCTGGTGGCCAACAAGACCCCCGGCACCGAGGACATCGTTCCCCGTGTGTTCACCGGTGACCACGGCATGACTCTGGTGGAGCAGGCTCCTTTTGGGGTCATCGGCTCCATCACCCCCTCCACCAACCCGCCTGGCACGGTTATCAACAACTCCATCAGCATGATCGCCGGCGGCAACGCGGTGGTATTCAACCCCCACCCCAGCGCCACCAAGTGCTCCCAGGAGGCCATGCGCATCCTGAACGAGGCCATTGTGGCGGCGGGCGGCCCCATGGGCCTGATCTGCTGCCCCACCAAGCCCAATATGGAGACCAGCGCCGTCATTATGAACCACCCCAAGATCAAGCTGCTCAGCGTCACCGGCGGTGAAGCGGTCGTGGGCGTGGCCATGAAGACCGGCAAGAAGTGCATTGCCGCCGGCCCGGGCAACCCCCCCGTCATTGTGGACGAGACCGCCCACATCCCCAAGGCGGCCAAGAACATCGTGGACGGCGCATCCTTCGACAACAACGTGCTGTGCGTGGCTGAGAAGGAAGTGTTCTGCGTGAACACTGTCTACGATCAGCTCATGAGCGAGATGCAGAAGAACGGCGCGTGGCTGGTCAAGGGCGAGGACATCGACAAGATCGTCCGCACCGTGCTCATCAACAAGGACGGCAAGTACGTCATCAACCGCAAGTTTGTCGGCCACGACGCCACCTACATCATGGACGCCTCCGGCGTCTCCTATTCCGGCGCGCCCCGGCTGGTCATCGCCGAAGTGCCCAAGGATCACCCCTTCGTGGTGGTGGAGATGCTGATGCCCGTGCTGGGCTGCGTCCGCTGCGATAATGTGGATCAGGCCATCGACCGGGCCGTGGAGGCCGAGCGGGGCTGCTGGCATTCCGCTCTGATGCACTCCACCAACTACCTGAACATGAGCAAGGCGGCCAAGGCGCTGAACACCACCATCTTTGTGAAGAACGGCCCCTCCACCGCCGGCGTGGGCTTCAATGGCGAGGGTTACGCCACCCTGACCATTGCCACTCCCACTGGTGAGGGCCTCACCTCGGCCCGCAGTTTTACCCGCGCCCGCCGCTGCGTGCTGGAGGACGGCTTCCGCATCATCTGACGCCTATGGGACTGATCGATCAGATCCGCGACGCCGGTGTCGTGGGCGCAGGCGGTGCCGGATTCCCTACGGATCGGAAGCTCAGCTGCAAGGCGGAGATCTTCATCGTCAACGGCATCGAGTGTGAGCCCCTGCTGCGCACCGACCGCCATGTGATGGAGCTCTATGCCCCGGAGATCGTCCGTACAGTCCGGGCCATCCGGGATCACCTGGG
>CALEQS010000241.1 GCA_937907975.1 uncultured Clostridia bacterium
ACCGTCGCGAGGGTTCAAATCCCTCCTTCTCCGCCAAAAAGCACTTGCTTTTTGCAAGTGCTTTTTATTTTATTTACGTCAAACGCGCACCTGTAAACCAGGTGCGCGTTTTTTGCCGTCACTGGCAGCAGTTCTTTCTCAGTTCATTCAGCGGGTCGATGGCGTTGGCATTGGCGGGAGGGAAAAACTCGCCTACGGGGAAGCTGACCTGCTGGAAAATGTTGCAGGGGTCCTCATCGCACCGGTCGCACTCGCACTCCTTATCCGGCATGCAGTAGTCATACACCGGGATGAGCATATGGGTATCCCGCTCCATGCGCAGAATGGAGAACTGGCCGAGACTCAGATAAATGCGCCGCACTGTGCTGTTCTCCAGACTGATGGGTTCATCAAAGGCCGCCTGAATGGCGGCAGGCACCTCGGTGAGGGTGCATTCGCCGCACATGGGCCGTTCGCAGACATTGCACAGCCGCATGGACAGGATGATGGGATCGACCGCTTCCACCACCGCCGTGGGCAGGTCGTTGGTGAGCACCATGTCCTCGGTCAGCTCCGCGCAGCCCGTCATGGAGCTGAAGGACTTTGCCGTGCTCTCACTTCCGAATAGAATGGCCCGCTTGTCAAAGACCGCCAGACCGCTGACCTGCATCGGGCGGGTGCAGCCGGTGAAGGCGTCGCAGGTGATCTTGTAGTAGTAACGCAGATCCACCGTAAAGAACCCACGGTTCAGCCCCATGGGCTCCACATTGACCAGGGTGTAGAGCAGTCTGGCACGGCCGGCCTTGACGCTCAGCGCCTGGTCAATAATGGGCTGGGAGGACTGGGTGGGGTAGAGCCTCAGATCCTCGATGCAGTCCTTGGACTGGCAGGAGTCAAAGATTTTTTTCGTATGGATGCAGGTGGCCTCCCGAACGGCGCTCAGGTCGCTGACCGGGCCGGGATAGACAGTTTCAGCCATGAGATGACCTCCTTGGAATAAGTAGGGAAGGAGCCTTCCGACTTATCCTATGCGCAGGGGCGGAAACGGTGTGAAAAAGGGGGTGAATTTTTGTGCCCGGCGTGTTATGATACAAGAAGGAAAATCATTTTGGAGTGATACCATGGAGATCGAGCGTAAATTCAAGCTGACCGCCTTCCCGACCGGCCTCGCACTGGCAGTGGAGCTGGATCAGTATCAGGGCTATCTGGCTACTGACCCGGAGGTGCGCATCCGCCGCACGGAAAACCACACCGAGGGGACGGAAAACTATATTCTCTGCATCAAGAGCGTGGGTGACCTGGTGCGCCACGAGGTGGAGACGCCGATCACCAAGGCGCAGTTCGAGGAGCTGGCTTCTATGCTGGCCTATCCGCTCATCCATAAACAGCTGAACGCCTACCATCTTCCGGACGGACATATCATAGAGTGTTCCATCGTGGACGGCGGTGCCTTCGCCTACGCGGAGGTGGAGTTCGGCTCTGTGGAGGAAGCTCAGAGCTGGACGCCCCCGGAGTGGCTGGGGCGAGAGATGACCTATGAAAAGGGGTTCAAAATGCGCTCCTATTGGAGCGACCGCAGTCTGGCAAAAAACATCTGAAACACATCACATACAAGCCCGGACAGCTTTTTCTAAGCTGTCCGGGCTTTTTGCATACCTCAGGATAAACCTTCATAGAGTTTAGCAAAGTGAGAGGTGATGCAAATGAATGACGTGGCATTTTCAGCCTGCCTGACCCTTTTGCAGGAACCGCTGCAAGGTGCGGCACAGTCGGCAGCCGGCACCCAGCCAGAGCGCTGGGAGGAGATCCGCCTGCGCACAGGCCGGGGCCTGAGTCTGGCGGATGAGCGGGGAGAACAGATGGTCAGCATTCCGGGCGCCGTAGATGAACGGGATCTGCGGGCAGTGCTGGAACGGGCCACCCGGGCCTCCTACCAGAGCGCGGCGGAGCAGCTGGGCCGGGGATTTTACACCTTGAAGGGCGGCCACCGCATCGGCGTCTGCGGCACGGTTTACCGAAATGAACATGGAAAAGCGTCGTTTCGGGAGCTGTCCTCCCTCTGTATCCGCATCGCCCGGCCCCATCCCGGCATTGCACATCATCTGGGCCGGTCCCTGCTGGAGGGAGGCCGCTTTCCCAGTACGCTGATCCTGGCACCCCCGGGCGCGGGCAAGACGACGCTTCTGCGGGAGGTGATCCGCCTGCTTTCTGATGAGTGTGGCCTGCGCACCGCCATCGCGGACGAGCGGGGCGAGGTGGCGGCGATTTGGCACGGAGTGCCCCAGATGGACATAGGGCGGCGTACCGATGTGCTGGATGGCGCTCCCAAGGCAGAAGGGATGCTGATGCTGCTGCGCAGTATGACACCGCAGGTGCTGGCAGTGGACGAGATCACCGATCCGGCGGATGTGCGCGCGCTCTCAGCGGCGGCAAACTGCGGCGTATCCCTGTTGGCCACCGTTCACGGCGGGAGCCTTGAGGAGCTGAAGCGTCGATCGGTCAGCCGCACACTGCTGGAGGAACAGGCTTTTCGGCGCCTTATTTTGATCGAGCGAGATGCGGATGGTGCTCGTCATTACCGCATGGAGCCGCTCCCGTGCTGAGACTGCTGGGTGCGCTGGGGGTGTTCTGTGTCCTGAGCTGGTGCGGGCTTCAGAAAGCGCTCTGGTACTGCCGCCGGGTGGACTGCCTTGCCGCGTGGCAGAGTGCGCTCCGGGAGGGAGAGCGCCAGCTCTGTGATCTGGGCATTCAGACCCCGGAGTGGCTGGATTGGATGCAGAAGCAGAAAACGCTGGGCGCATTTGCGGAGCAATGCCGGGCCGGTCTGGAGCGTTCCGGAAGTTTTTCGGCGGCCTGGCGGACCGCGCTGACTCAGGCGGAATTCCCGCTGGACAAGGACGAGCTGTGGGTGCTGGAGTCACTGAGCGATGTGATCGGCCGCTGCGACAGTGCCAGTCAGCGTGCGGCGCTGCGCTCTGCACAAGATCGGCTGGAGTTATATGCCTGCCGGGCCGGAGAGGAAAAACGAAGGCTGGGGAAGATGTGGTCAGTGCTGGGCTTGTCCGCCGGGGCGCTGGCGGTGGTTTTGCTGTACTGACTGCGGAGAGGAAACCATATGGATGTAAGTCTCATTTTTAAAATTGCCGCCATCGGCATCGTGGTGAGCGTGCTCAATCAGGTGCTGGCCCGTTCGGGCCGGGAAGAGCAGGCCACCATGACCACCCTTGCGGGGCTGGTGGTGGTGCTGATGATGGTGGTGCGACAGATCTCCGATCTCTTTGATCTGGTGCGCGACCTGTTTGGATTATGATGGAGCTGATGGCAAAGGCGGCGGGCGCGGCGGTGGTGGGCAGTCTGTGCGCGCTGGCGCTCAAGCGCTATGTGCCGGAGCTGGCACTGGTGCTGGGCATCGTCACGGCGGGGGCCGTGCTTCTGCTGGCGGCGGGCGCGTTTGCCCAGGTGCGGGAGGGGTTCAAGTGGCTGGCAGAGCAGGCGGGACTTTCGGAGACGCTGACCGGACCGGTGGTGAAGGTGGTGCTCATTGCGGTGCTCAGCCGCCTTGCCGGTCAGGTGTGCCGGGATGCAGACGAGGGAAGTGCCGCCCTGTGCTGTGAGCTGGCGGGCACCTTCGCCGCCCTGTGTGCCGTCCTGCCTTTGCTGCGGCGGGTGCTTTCGTTTATCGGGGAGATGGCCCAATGAGGCGGGCGGTGCGTCTGGCGGTGGCGCTGTGCACCGTCCTGATCTTCTGCACGTTCTGGGCCGGGGCGGAGGAGCTGGCTGATCAGCAGCGCTCCAGTCTGGATACCTCCGCACTGGAGCAGGCGGCACCGGAGGAACTCTCCAGTATGGACGCGCTTTCCCTGTCCGATCTGACAGGAGGGCTGAGCAGGTTGAAGGAGAAGGTGCTGGAACAGGCGGCCTCCGTTGTGACGGGC
>CALEQS010000242.1 GCA_937907975.1 uncultured Clostridia bacterium
CTTCCAGGTCTCCATCTCGGCGATCTCCTCCAGAGACAGATCGGTCAGCATCCTCAGGCACTTGATGACGTCGACGTCATCCACATTGCGCCAGTACTGATAGAAGTCGTAGGGAGAGGTCTTTTCCGGATCCAGCCAGACCGCGCCGGAGACGGTCTTGCCCATCTTCTTGCCCTCGCTGTTGAGCAGTAGGGTGATGGTCATGGCCTCGGCGTCGTCCTTGCCCAGCTTGCGGCGGATCAGCTCACGGCCGCCCAGCATATTGCTCCACTGGTCGTCGCCGCCGAACTGGAAGTTGCAGCCGTATTCCTGATACAGGTGGTAGAAGTCGTAAGATTGCATGATCATATAGTTGAACTCAAGGAAGCTCAGGCCGTTGGCCATGCGCTGCTTGTAGCACTCGGCGCGGAGCATATTGTTGACGGAGAAGCAGGCGCCCACCTCGCGCAGCAGGTCCACATAGTTCAGCTCCAGCAGCCAGTCGGCGTTGTTCAGCATCAGGGCCTTGCCGTCGGAGAAGTCGATGAAGCGGCTCATCTGCTTCTTGAAGCAGTCGGCATTGTGCTGGATGGTCTCCTTGGTCATCATCTTGCGCATATCGGTCTTGCCGGAGGGGTCGCCGATCATGGCCGTGCCGCCGCCCAGCAGGGCGATGGGTCGGTTGCCGTACTTCTGCATCCGGCGCATCAGGCACAAAGCCATGAAGTGGCCGACGTGCAGGGAATCCGCCGTGGGGTCAAAGCCGATATAGAAGGTGGCCTTGCCGTTGTTGATCATCTCGGCGACTTTGTCAGCGTCGGTGGTCTGAGCGATCAAGCCGCGGGCCTGAAGTTCTTCATACAGTGTCATGGTATTTGTCTCCTTTTTCTGTTTGCGGGGACAGCAAAGAAACGCCCTCTGTCCCCTGATTCCGGGACAGAGGGCGCAGTAAAATGCGCGGTACCACCTCTGGTTCGCTGCGCGTTCACACGCGAAGCCTCAGGGAGTTCCAACAAACTCCGGCGCTGTAACGGGCGCGGCCGGCCTCTTCCCTACTGCGAAACAGCAATGCTTCGGTTCAGGGGGCTGCTCGGAGGGGTATTCTCGCGGCGCGCTCTTCCCCTTACACCGGCCGGGGGCTCTCTGCACAGCGTGGAACTGCGATACTCTTCCTCGTCTTAGCATCTGCGGTGCATTATATCATGCAAAACCGGGCTTTGTCAACCCGCCGCCAGCTTCTTTTTATAGGCCGCAGCTTCGTCCAGCAGCTCGCCGGCGCTCTCCAGCATGGCGGGCGTCACCTGTTCACCGCCGGTGAGCCGGGCAAGCTCCTCCATGCGCTCCTCCCGGTTCAGAATGCGCACATTGGTATAAGTGCGTCCCTTGCGCTCCCCCTTCTCCACAAAGAAGTGCGTGTCCGCCATGGAGGCGATCTGGGGCAGATGGGTGACGCAGAGAATCTGCTTCTGCCGGGACACCTGAGCCATTTTCCGGGCCACCTTGATAGCCGCCCGGCCGGAGACGCCGGTATCCACCTCGTCAAAGACCAGCGTGGACACATCGTCTGACTCCGCCAGCACATTTTTCAGTGCCAGCATAATGCGGCTAAGTTCGCCGCCGGAGGCGATCTTATTGATGGGCTT
>CALEQS010000243.1 GCA_937907975.1 uncultured Clostridia bacterium
GCATGAGTACGGAACTGAACCTGTTTGATATGCCCGGCGCGCCGGAGCGGCCGCTGGACGACATCCTGTCGCCGGATGACATCATGTATGTGCAGGACCTGAAGATGCACTTCCCGGTGACCAAGGGCCTGCTCAAGCGGCAGGTCGGTGCGGTCAAGGCTGTGGACGGCGTTTCGTTTAATATCAAGCGCGGCCAGACGCTGGGCATCGTGGGCGAGTCCGGCTCCGGCAAGTCCACCATCGGCAACTGCCTGCTGCGCAACATCATCCCCACCGGCGGCCACATCTATTACGAGGGCCACGACATGAAGGACCTGAACCCCAGAAGCCTTCAGCGTATGCGCAAGAACATCCAGATGATCACCCAGGACCCCTTTGCATCGCTGGACCCCCGCATGACGATCATGGACGTGGTGTCCGAGGGCCTGAATATCCACAAATTGCTGCGCAATAAGGCGGAGCGGGACGACTATGTGGTGCGCCAGCTGGAGCTGGTGGGCATCAACCCGGACTTCCGCTTCCGCTATCCCCACGAGTTCTCCGGCGGCCAGCGGCAGCGCATCTCCATCGCCCGGGCGCTGACACTGCAGCCCAACTTCATCGTCTGCGACGAGGTGGTTTCCGCGCTGGACGTGTCCATTCAGGCGCAGATCGTCTCCCTGCTGATGAAGCTGCAGGAGAGCATGAACCTGACCTATGTGTTCATCGGCCACGACCTGTCCGTCGTGCGCTATATCTCCGACAATGTGGCGGTCATGTATCTGGGCAAGATCATGGAGATGACCAGCTCCGACGAACTGTACAGCCATCCGCTGCATCCCTACACGCAGGCGCTCATCTCCGCCGCCCCCATCCCCGACCCGGTGGTGGACCGCGCCCGGGAGCGCATCCTGCTGGAGGGTGAGATCCCGTCTCCCATCAATCCGCCCAAGGGCTGCAACTTCTGCACCCGCTGCAAATACGCCGACGAGCGCTGCCGCACGGAGGAGCCTCAGATGGTGGACGTGGGCAATCACCACAAAGTGGCCTGCCACCGCGTGACCGGTGTCTGAGAGGAGAGAACATCATGGGTAAATATTTCGTCAAACGTGTGCTCCTGCTGATCCCGACCATCCTGCTGGTGTGCATCATCGTGTTCGCGCTGATGCGCATGATCCCGATGGACGCCGTGGCCACGCTGCAGCAGAAGCTGAGTGCCAACGGCAACTATGTGGACGAGGAGTACGTCAAGAGCCTGCTGGGCCTGGACAGGCCGGCGGTGGAGCAGTTCTTCGTCTGGATCGGCAATGTGTTCAAGGGTGACCTGGGCAGCTCCTACTTCGACCATGTCACCGTCAACTCCATCCTGGCCAAGAAGCTGCCCGCTACGCTGGAGCTGGGCATCCTCTCCCTGATCATCACCAACCTGATTTCCATTCCTCTGGGCCTGTTCTGCGCGGCCCGTCAGGACTCCATTTCCGACTACACCATCCGCGTTATCAGCACCATCCTCATCGCACTGCCCGTGTTCTGGGTGGCCACGCTGGTGCTGATCTACCCCAACCTGTGGTGGGGCTGGGCACCCAAGGTGACCTATGTTCCCATCTGGGAGCATCCGCTGGAGAATCTGGCCATGTTCCTGCCCCCGGCCATCCTGTCCGCCATCGGTCAGGCCGGCATCCAGATGCGCACCATCCGCACCATGACGCTGGAGGTCATGCGGCAGGATTACATCCGCACCGCGTGGGCCAAGGGCGTGCCGGAGCGGCGCGTGCTGTTCAAGTATGCCTTCCGCAACTCCATGATCCCGATCATCACCATGATCGGCGGCTCTGTCGCCATGATGATCGGCGGCAACGTGGTGATGGAGAACATCTTCAACATCCCCGGCCTGGGCCAGGCGATGGTGGCCGCGCTGAATACCCGCGACTATCCCATCGTGCAGGGCTGCGTGCTGGTGCTGTCTCTGTTCGTCATGTGCATCAACCTGCTGGTGGATCTGGCTTACAAGTGGATCGACCCGCGCGTGTCGCTGGAATAAGGAGGGTCTGTTGTGAAAAATCAGAAAAAGGGCGTTCATCCCAATCCCGGGGCAAAGCCCAAGCAGGACTCCTTCCTCAAGCAGCTGGCCAAGAAAAAGCCGCTGGGTCTGGTGGGCCTCATCATCCTGCTGGCATTCCTGTTCATCGCCATCTTCGCCGATCTCATCGCGCCCTATCCCATGACGGACGGCGTGATGCAGACCAGTATTCTGAGCAAGCTGCAGGGACCGTCTCCCGCCCATCTGCTGGGCACGGATAACCTGGGCCGCGACGTGCTGAGCTACCTCATCTACGGTGCGCGCACCTCTGCCATTCTGGGTATCTGCTGCACGCTGCTCAGCGTCGCGATCTCCGTCATCATCGGCACCTTGTCCGCCGTCATCGGCGGCTGGTTCGACCTGGTGGTGCAGCGTATCGTGGACGCGTTCCAGTGCATCCCCTCCATGCTCATCCTGCTGATCCTGATGAGTATGCTGGGCAACGGCGTGCCCCAGCTGGTGTTCGCCATGTCCGTCCCCGGCGGCATCACCGGTTCGCGTATGATGCGTTCGGCGGCCATCTCCGTGAAGGACTCCGGCTATGTGAAAAACGCGGCTCTGCTGGGCGGCGGCACGATGTGGAAGACCTTCAAGCACGTCATTCCCAACATTCTGCCCCTGATCATCACCAATGCGGCCAGCAGTCTGGGCGGCGTCATCCTGATGGAGGCCTCCCTGAACTTCCTGGGCTACGGCGTTGATCCGGGCACGCCTTCCTGGGGCTACATGATCACCAACCAGGGCAAGGCCAATATGTTCGTCATGCCCATGCTGGCGGTGTACCCCGGCATCTGCATTGGCCTGATGGTGTTCGGCGCGACCATGTTCGGCGACGCCGTGCGCGACCTGCTGGATCCCCGCCTGAAGGGCGGTGTGGGCACCTACAACGCCAACAAGCTGAAGAAGATCGCTCAGAAAATGTCCATCAAGTATCATTACACCGAGCCGGAAAACAAGGCTCAGGCCAAGGTCGGCTGACTGCTCAGGGGGCTGCTGCGCGCTGCGGCAGCCCCCTTTGGCAGAGATCGGAAAGTGAGGTTATGCACCCATGAAACGAGTATTCACTGCGGAGGAGAAGCTCTCCCGCTGGGAGGACACCCGCGAGATCAAAAATCTGGTGGGCCGGATGTCCACCGATTATGTTTTGAAGGAAGAGCGCAATATGCTTGCGCGTTACTGGTCGGCCCGGGAGGACATCTGCCTGGGCGTCAACACCGGCTTCTTCTCCGGCCGGGAGGCAGTGGCCGCCTATTATGCGGCGGAGGAGGCGAAGATCGCCGCCGAGAGCGCCATGCTGCAGGCGGCCTTCCCCAAGGAACTGGGCGAGAAGTCCGCTGAGGAGATCCACGGCGTGGGCATGATGGATTATAAGCCCGTGGACACCGGCGTCATTGAGGTCGCAGGAGACGGGAAGACGGCCAAGGGCCTCTGGATGATCCGGGGCTCCTACTCCAAGCTGACCACTGGCGGTCCCATGGCCTATTGGGAGTGGAGCTGGCTGGCCATCGACTTCGTCCGGGAAGCGGGGGAGTGGAAGATCTGGCACCAGCGCTATCTGCGGGAGATCGACCGTCCCTGCGGCTATTCCTTCGTGGAGGAGGAGCACGCCTACGCGCCCCGGCCTGAGTTCGCCGCGGCGGCGGAGTTGAAGGATGCGGTGCCCAATGTGGCCGTGCCTCTGCGGGAGACTTACTCCGCCCACCGGGCCTTTGCGCCGTCGCCGGAGGTGCCGGTGCCCTATGACACGTTTGCCGAGACCTTCAGCTATGGGCTGGAACAGTGAGAGGGGGAACAGACATGGTTTTCACCGACGAAGAACGCATTGACCGCATCTGTGACCGGGAGGCGTGCACGCAGCTCATCAACCGCCACAGCATCTATCATTCCAACGACTGGCGCCGCCGGGAGCTGGACGAGCTCTGGGTGACCGATCCCCAGTACCGCCAGACCGCTTCGCTGGGCTACAACAATGGCTATTATGTGGGAATGGACGCCATTGCCCAGCACTATGTTCTGGATCGAGAAGCCCAGCGCTATGAGTGGCTGAAGCCCTATCACGAGGCGAAGCGGACGCCCCTGTGCCGCGAGAATCTGGGCCTTGGCGCGTCCGCCATGCACACCTCCACCACGCCTCTGGTGTATATTGCCGACGATGGCCGCACCGCCCGCTATCAGGGCTACCAGCTGGGCTATCAGTCCACCGGCCGCCCTGACGGCACGGCGGAGAGCTATCTGGAGTTCGGACTGCTGTATGCCGACCTTGTGCGGGAGGAGGACGGCTGGAAGATCTGGCATCTGGTGATGGAGCATGACCATACCGTTGAGGTGGGCACGGCCTATGCCGACGTGCCCGTCCGCCGTCCGGACAGCGAAGACCCGCTGGCGCGGGATTACGGCACACCGACGGTGGAGCAGACGGTCTATAACCCGCTGTTCGGCTGGGAGTACATCTGGCAGGATATGCCCCGCCCCTATGTGACTTACGACGACAAGAGCGGCTACGGCCCCGGCGGCGACCTGGGCAAGCCCTACTACAAGCGGGAACGCCGCTGAGAAAGGAGTGGAAAAGCGATGAACAGAGCATTGACGCTGGAACAGCGCATCCACAATGCGGAGGCCTGCCAGACGGTGGAGGAGTACAAGGCCCGCCACGCCTATCTCCACGGCGCGGGCTATTCCCGTGAGGAATGGGATCTGATGTGGCTGGACTCGCCCAACACGACCTGGGCGCACCAGTTCGGCCGTATGGTGGGCTTTGAGGAAGTGTATATGAACAGCGTGTTCCACATGGACCGGCAGGTCGTCACCGACAAGCTGGCCATGATGGAGGAGTACCCGGAGATCCAGGGCCATGACCTGCGCTCCGTCTGCGCCGGCGGCTGCCACGCGCTGGCCAGCGACGTGATGGAGGTGGCCGACGACGGCCTGTCCGTCCGGGCATCCTTTCTGACGCCAGGTACGCTGATGGGTCCCATCGGCATGGACGGCAAGACCCGGGGCGGCATCTGGCTGTGGGAGCGCTATGGCTCCGAGTTTGCCTATGTGGACGGAAAGTGGCAGTGGTTCCACGAGCAGGTCTGCCCGGACATCGCCGGCGACTACGACCACGGCAACTGGGCCCATGACCGCTATCTGGACTATCTGGACCGGGATCTGAACATCGGTGAGCTGGGCGGCCGCCCGGCGCAGCTGACTGAGCCGGGCCTGTTCCACGCGGACTATTCCATTGTCCAGACGGTGCAGGACACGGTGCATCCCCCGGCGCCCTATGCCACGCTGGACGACAACAATACCTATTCTCCCGGCCGCACCGACCCCACCGGAAAGGTGACGGTCAAGTCCGGCCCCGCCACGAAGATGGCGGCTTACGATCCGGACGAAAACCCGTTTTTCGGCATGAAGCAGCACAAGGACTAAAATTTCTACAGTTTGACAAGGACTCCGTTCAGGATCGAAAAGGTTCTGAACGGAGCCTGTTTTGATTATAAACTTATAACTTTTTCAAACGAATACAACAAATGGTTGTGAAGAAACAAAAATCTGCAACAAAAATTTGTTGGCCGCCGCGGGAGAGTTTCGCTAAAATACTTTCTGTAAGTTTGAAGCGGATTTGGGGAAAGGATACAAAATGGATCTCTATCAGTTGGATTGCTTTCGTACGGTTGCACACATGGAGCACATCAGCAATGCCGCAGTTGTACTCCACATTACTCAGCCTGCACTGAGCAAGATCATCACCCGCGTGGAGGAATACGCGGGTGCGCCGCTGTTTGACCGGGTGAAGGGCAAGATCCGCCTGAATGCCAGCGGCACTGCCTTTCTGGAGACGCTGGACGGGGTGTTTGAGCAGATCGAGAAGGGCAAGAAGCAGGTGGTGGACATCAGCGAGCAGAACAGCAATTACATCCGTCTTGCCGCCTCCTGCGACAGCATCATGTTCATGCTGGCGGAGTCCTTCTTCAGCGAGCACCCGGAGGTGCGGGTGCGTTACTCTGTCATGCCTCACGATCAGATCCGGGAGGCCTTCATGCGCAATGCGCTGGACTTTGCCCTCACCACTTATCCCATGCAGGAGAAGGGCGTGGAGTGGGAGCATATCGCCGATGAGGAGATCCTGATGGTGGTGGGCCGGGATTCCCCGTTCTATGGCCGAAAGGCGGTGTCCTTCACGGAGCTGAAGGATGTGGAGATGATGTGCGAGAGCAGCGGCGACCTGCGGGACAAGCTGAATGTCTGCTGTGAGACGGCGGGTTTTGCGCCGAATATCGTCATGGAGTCCACTGTCGGCTCCATGATGGGCTTCTCGGCGGGACTGCGACGGGCGGTCAGCTTTGTGCCCGCCCACCGGTTCATGCAGATGAACGAGGCCCACGAGAAGATGCTGCGGGAGCGGCCGGAGCAGGAGATGCTGGAGCGCTCTCCCGCCCTTTGCGCCGTGCGGCTGTATGCGCCCCAGTGCATCTGGTCCACGGGCCTTGCCTGCCGCCCAGAGAAGGAGCTTGGGCCGTCGGCGGAGCTGTTTTACAGCATGACCAAGGAGTATTTTGACCGTCTGGGCGATAAGATGGAGAAGTTCATGGCGGAGTATTTTGGCCCGGAGCTGTGAGGAAGGGTATTCCATTTGGGCATAGGGCGGGGCCCGAACTATGAAACCTTGAACATAATTACATAACAAAACACAATTTTACTTTTTGTGTATTCTTGCGTAAAATAACAGCATGCAAAGCGGAAAATTAGACATTCCGCCAAAATCAGAAGGAGGAGAATACATGAAAAAGTATCAGAAGCTGCTGGCAGGAGTTCTGGCAGCGTCCATGATGGCCGCCATGGCCGGATGCGGTTCCGGCGGCGCGAGCACCCCCGCTTCTTCCGGCTCCCCTGCAGCATCCACCGGCGGCGCGTCCACCAGCGCAGCGGCCAACACCACCGCACCGGCGGCCGGAGATCCCGTCTACGGCGGCAACCTGACCTGCTATTACAGCAGCGACATCGACGCCTATTTCGATCCCGCCATCGGCGACACCGTTATCTTCAACCAGTTCCTCGAGGGACTGTGGTCCTATGACACCAGCTCCGGCTTCCCCGCCGTGAGCGACAATATTCCCACCAAGGCCCTGAAGGGCCAGCTGGCCAAGGAGTGGACCGTGGACGAGGCGGCCGCCACCCTGACCGTCACCCTGCGCGACGACGTCCACTTCCAGAAGCTGGACGACCAGTACGATTACTACGGCGGCCGCCAGCTGGTGGCCAACGATGTCAAGTGGACCTATGACCGCCTGTGCGGCCTGGGCTCCGGCTACGACACCCCGATGGAGACCGAGTCCAACTGGGCCGGCCTGCTGAAGATGCTGGTCAGCGTGGACGCTCCTGACGATCAGACCGTCGTGTTCCACCTGACTTCCGGCGACGAGGTCACCGTGGAGAACTTCATGACCCAGTTCATCAAAGTCGGCGGCCCCGAGTGGGACACCCTGACGGATGACCAGAAGACCGATTATCACTATGCCTGCGGCACCGGCCCCTTCCTGCTGAAGGAGTTCGAGTCCGGCCAGCGCGTGGTTCTGGAGAAGAACCCCGACTACTACGGCACCGACGAGCGCTATCCCGAGAACAAGCTGCCCTATCTGGACACCATCACGTTCCAGTACATCGCCGACTCCACCAACATCGTCACCCAGTTCACCTCCGGTAAGCTGGACTGGTTCGGCTATCGTGCCAACGTCATCAACGACTCCGAGGCCGCTCAGATCGCCGCCTCCGGCGTCAGCTATTACACGCTGGACATCCCCAGCGCGCAGCCCGAGTATCTGGCGCTGAAGAATAATGCCGCCCCCTTCAATGACATCCGTGTCCGTCAGGCCATGCAGCTGGCCATCAATCTGGACGAGGTCCACTCCGCCTATCTTGGCCTGGACGGCGACGTGCAGCTCTCCGGCCTGTGGAACCCCGTCAGCACCGAGTGGTCCACCGTGGACACCTGGGATCAGGATCTGAAGGATTCCTACAGCTATAACCCCGAGAAGGCCAAGGAGCTGCTGAAGGAGGCCGGCTATGAGGACGGCTTCACCTTCACCGTCGTGTTGAGCGGCAGTGATAACGACTTCGACCTGTGGGAGCTGTGCAGAGAGTATTGGAGCGCCATCGGCGTGAAGATGGAGATCGAGACCGTCGATAACTTCATGGAAGCCAAGACCATCGGCACCAACGCGAGCGATCCCCGCGACTGCGGTTCCTCCGGCTGCGGCGCCGTGAACTCCATCACCGCCGCCATCAACCAGACTGTGGACGGCGGCTGGGCCTCCTCCCTGTGGAACGGCGACGAGGAGTATGCCGCTCTGGTGAATGGCATGAACACTGCCACCACCCTGGCCGAGCAGACCGACATGGCTCAGAAGGCCGACAAGACCTATGCTGAGCAGCACTGGAGCATCAACCTGACCGGCATGAAGATGCTGCACGAGTATTGCAGCAGCCGCGTCGCGGGCGTGCCCGAAGACAGCCGCCTCTACAGCGGCAAGTCCTCCAACGTCTTTGCCTATCTGTGGGTGACGGACGGACAGTAAGCAGAGCTGAAACACAGATCAATGACTGGCTCCGGCGGGACAGCTGTCCCGCCGGAGCTTGAGCATACCCGGCAGAAAGGAAGAAGTGCAATGCAGTGGTTTTTCAGGATCATGTTCGGCCTGATGGGCGTATGCCTGCTCCTATGGCTGGCGGCGCGGGGAAAGGATCTGCTGACCCCGAAGCAGAGCAGACCCGCCGTCGTGCGACAGAAGAAGGAGACACTGTTTCCGGTGAGCAACGGCTTCCGGCGCAGTGACCGCATGGAATATCAGCTGACGTTCTTCCTGCCTGAGACCCGGGAGGATCTGACATTCACTGTCAGCCCGGAGCTGTACGCCGCCTGCAGCGAGGGTGCGGGCGGGCGGCTGACCTATCAGGGCAGCCGCCTCATCGGCTGGGAAGATACCGCACATTGATATGAAGCAAAGGCAGTCCGGCGCGGAGCGTTCGGACAGCCTTTTTCTTATGCGAATGCGTGAAAAACAAAATTGATTGCGCCGTGTGAATACGTTACAATAAAAACAGAATACAGGGCGGTATGCCCGCCCGGCTGCAGATGGAAAGGAGCAGGAACAATGGATCGGATCAAAAAGAATTTTGGCTTTGGCTGTATGCGCCTGCCGATGAAGAACGGCGAGGTCGACACAGCGGAAATGAACAAAATGGTGGATGCCTTTCTGGATGCGGGCTTCAACTATTTTGACACGGCCCATGGCTATTTGCAGGGCAAGAGCGAGCAGGCGCTGAAGACCTGCCTCACCAGCCGCTATCCCAGAGAGCGCTACATCCTGACGAACAAGCTGACGGCGGACTACTTCAAGACAGAGGCGGACATCCGGCCCTTCTTCGAAAGCCAGCTGGAGGCCTGCGGCGTGGACTATTTCGACATTTACCTGATGCACGCCCAGGGACTGGTCAACTATTCTCACTTTAAGCAGTGCCGCGCTTATGAGACGGCCTTTGCCCTGAAGGCGGAGGGAAAGGTGCGCCATGTCGGCATTTCGTTCCATGACCGCGCCGAGGTGCTGGAGCAGATCCTGAATGACTATCCGGAGATCGAGGTTGTACAGATCCAGTTCAACTATGTGGACTATGACGATCCCGCCGTCCAGAGCCGCGCCTGCTATGAGGTGTGCCGTAAGCACAACAAGCCGATCATCGTCATGGAGCCGGTCAAGGGCGGGAATCTGGTCAACCTGCCGGAGGATGCCAGGGCGGTGTTGGACGAGCTGCACGGCAGAAGTGCGGCCAGCTATGCCCTCCGCTTCGCCGCGGGCTTTGACGGGATCATGATGGTGCTCTCCGGTATGAGCGATCTGGCTCAGATGCAGGATAATATCTCCTTTATGAGGGACTTCAAGCCGCTGAATGAGACAGAGCTGGCCGCGGTCAAAAAGGTGCAGGAGATCTTCAAGAGCAAGCACCTGATCCCCTGCACCTCCTGCCGTTACTGCACGGCCGGCTGTCCGAAGCAGATCTCCATTCCGGATCTGTTCGCCATTATGAACACCAAGCAGCTTTACCATGACTGGAACGCGGACTATTACTATGAGGAAGTCCACACTGCCCCCGGCCGCCGGGCATCTGACTGCATCAAGTGCGGCAAGTGCGAGAAATCATGTCCTCAGCACCTGCCCATCCGCAGACTGCTGGAAGATGTGGCAAGGGAATTTGAACACGAGTAAGGAAAACACAATGAGTAAAATGCGCAGACAAACGAAAAATCTGACCCTTTCCGCCATGTTTACCGCGCTGGGGCTGGTGCTGCCCATGCTGACCGGCAATATCCCGCAGATCGGCTCCATGCTGCTGCCCATGCACATCCCGGTGTTTCTGTGCAGCCTGATCTGCGGCTGGCAGTACGGCCTTGCGGTTGGGGCGATCCTGCCGCTGATGCGCTCCCTTCTGTTCGGGATGCCGCCGCTGCACCCCGTGGCCATTGCCATGACGTTCGAGATGGCGGCCTACGGCTTTGTGGCGGGCTTCCTCTACAACCGTTCCCGGTGGCAGTGCATTGTAGCTCTGTACCCGGCGGTGATCGCCGCCCTGCTGGCCGGGCGCGCTGTCTGGGGTGCGGCGGAGGTCGTTCTGCTGGGACTGGCCGGAAATGCCTTCACATGGCAGGCCTTTATGGCGGGCGCCTTCCTGAATGCGATCCCCGGCATCCTGGTGCAGCTCACGCTGATCCCGGCGCTGATGCTGGCCCTGCACAAGACGGGGCTGGTGAAGTTCCGGCACCCAGACGCGGAAACGGCGGCAGTCCATGGAAAACCGTGAGCGGCTGCTCCGGCTGATGCGGCAGAGTGCGCATCAGCCGATGTATCTCGCCCTTGACGGACGGTGCGCCGCAGGAAAGACGACACTGGCGGCGGAACTTCAGTCTGCGCTTGCGTGCAATGTGGTCCACATGGACGACTTCTATCTTCCCTTTGACCGACGGACAGAGGAGATCATGGCCAGGCCGGGCGGAAATATGGATTTTGACCGGCTGTGCCGGGAGGTGCTGGACCCGCTGGCGCAGGGGGAGAACGCCATATACCGCCCCTATGACTGCCACGCGGATCGTTTCCTGTCGGAGCGGAGACTGTGCGCGGCACTGCCCACCATCGTGGAGGGCTCATACAGCTGTCACCCAGCGCTGAGAGCGCGCTATGACCTGCGGGTGTTCCTGGATGTTTCCCCGGAGGAGCAGGGCCGGCGGCTGACGGCGCGGGACCCGTCCGCCGTTGAACGGTTCCGATGCATCTGGATTCCGCGGGAGGAGCGTTATTTCACCGCCTGCCGGGTTCGCGAGTGCTGTGATCTGGTGCTCTGGGGCGGGGAAATGGGATAAGAAAAAGCCGGAAGAGGATTTACCTCTTCCGGCCCTTTTCATATGGTCAGTTGTCGGCCTTTACGGCAGTCAGATCCCCGAGTTTCCGCTCCGGGGTGCGGGATGCGCAGCAGAAATAGCCCTTGTCCGGCCCGTTGGGGCCGCCGCCCAGAATGGACAGGCTCTTGCAGTCTTTAAAATAGGCTGTGGCGATGGACATGGTGACGTTATAGGAGCTGTTGCCCCGCAGACAGACGTGGGTGTCCGTCCCGGCGATGGGGGCCCGGATCAGCGGGATCAGCGCTGGGTTGTAGCTGTGGTGGCCGCCGCCGTAGAGCTGGGGTTTATTGGGATCGTCCGCTTTGTAGGTGACATAGAGAATATCGCCTTCGCGTTCTACCGTGAACTCCACCTCAGCCGCTGGGTTCAGCTCCCCCTGGGGAAGATTGTGGAGCGTCAGGCATACTCCGTCGAACGGGGGCAGAAAATGGTTTGAGTGTGGGTACATGGCGGCCATGGCCGCTCCCATGACCCACATGGGGGCGCTGCCCCGGTGAGCAATCGGTGCGGTGGGGTCGGCGGGCAGCTCGGCGCGGATGCGTGCACACAGTGCCTCGGCCAGCTCCGGCGTCCACTGGACACGCTGGACCGTTTTGCCATCCGGGGCCACAGCGGCGACGGCCTTGCCGCCCAGTGCCAGCCCCAGATGGTCAATGTCGAAAATTTTTGTAAAATCCTGCATCTTGGTTCCTCATTTCGTTTCTGAATCGCTCTGAATACACATCAAGGCCCGCAGTTGCGGGCCTTGATGCGTTTCGGGGGAAATTAAAGAAAATAGGAGAAATAGTGAAATAAGCCGTTCGCTGTTCGATCAGATCAGATCACCGAAGAAGGTCTTCTTCAGGTCAGAATAGCTGTCGTAAGGCACGGGGGGCTCCGGCTGATCGGCGGGATAGATGGAGTTCACGCTCATGTACCACGGGGTGTCGGTGCAGGGCTGATCGGTCTCGGGGAACTCGGAGAGATCCATCGGGCCGGAGAACTGGCTCCACTCGGTCCAGGAGGTGCCCACAGGGGTCTTGAACATGGGATAAATGCGCATGCGCCAGATCTTCCAGCCGTCGTCCTCCTTGATGAAGTCCGCACCGTACTTGCTCCACGCCCAGATGGCGCCCTGGCCGGGCTCACGGTCGCCGCGGGGGAAGGTCTCATGTCCGGGAGACCACCAGGCGCCGCGGGCGGTCTTGCCGTCGGCAGCGACCTCGATGATGGGGGTGTCCAGATGATGGAAGAACACGGCGCCCTTCATCTTCTCCTCCGCGCCCTCG
>CALEQS010000244.1 GCA_937907975.1 uncultured Clostridia bacterium
CAGCGAAGCTGACAAAGGGGGCGGAGCTGGCTGCGCCGCAGGCGCAGACTGAGAGGGCCTTTCACAGGGTTAGCCTTACGCATGCTTGTAGGTGCATCGCCCTCTCAGGCGCTTCGCGCCAGCTCTCCCAAAGGGAGAGCCAAGACAACATCCCCGATCATTCAAAAAACCGCAGAATAAATTCATTATATAGTCGAATTGGAACGAATGCAATGATTGAAATGATTTAGAAGATGCCTTTGATGAAAATTTCCAGACCGATGAAGATGAGGATCGCGCCGCCCACCACCTCGGCCCGGCCGGAGAGCTTGTCCCCCACGGTTCTGCCAATCACAAAGCCGCCCACGCAGATCAGAAATGTGGTGACGGCCACCAGCACGGAACACAGCACGGCGGCGAACAGGGTGTAGTCAGCGATGGTGAAGCCCACGCTCAGCGCGTCGATGGAGGTGGCCACGCCCTGCATCATCAGCACCCAGAAGCCCACGCCGGTGGGACACAGCTCCTCCTCGTCCCCGCCGTTTTTCTTTTTGCGCACGCCCTCCACCAGCATCTTGCCGCCGATGTAGCCCAGCAGGATCAGGGCGATCCACGGGATGAACTTCTCAAACGCGCGGAACTTCTCCACGATCGTATGGACGCACACCCAGCCCACCATGGGCATGGCGAACTGGAAGAAGCCGAACACCGACGAGCGGCCGATGATCTGGCGCTTGGAAATGTCCGGCTGCTGGAGGCCGCTGGCCACCGACACGGAGAAGGCGTCCATGGCCAGCCCCACGCCCAGCAGGATGCTGTTGAAGAAAAATGCAAAATCGAGTTTCATCTGTTCCACCCTTTCTCCGCGCAAAAGCAAAGCCCGGCTCTCTCAGCAGGCCGGGCGTCTCAGGCAAAAAAAGAGAGACTTCCCGGGCGGCGCGGCAGTGCTGACGCGGCCCGTGAGTCTCGCAATTGAAAGCAAGCCAGACCGCCCAAAAGCCGGTCAGTATGTTGACTTGCTACGCCCGCCGCGCGCTTCGCATTCTCTTTGCGCCGCGGACGCTTACTACTCCCTCACAGGATCATGAATAGTGAGAGTCTATCCCGTTTTCGGGCGGTTGTCAATATGTTAGTCTTGGCTAATCTTGTGGATGAGCGGCTTATGCAGCACAAAAGGCTTGGAACCGAAGGCTTTCGAATCTGGTATAGGGCAGGTGCCTGCCCTACGTCAGCGCTGACAGCTTGCAGGTTTAGACTTGGCTCCCCCTCTGGGGGCAGATTCCCCTGCGGGGGAAATGTCAGCAAAGCTGACAAAGGGGGGCGGAGCTGGCTGCGCCGCAGGCGCAGACTGAGAGGGCCTTTCACAGGGCTGGCCTTACGCATACTTACAGGTGCATCGCCCTCTCCGTCACGGCGTTCCGCCGTGCCACCTCTCCCAGAGGGAGAGGCAAGTTTAGTGCGGTGCTGACCTTCAACCTGTCATCCTGAGCGGAGCGAAGGATCCTAAAACACCCGCTTATACAACTACCATGCGGATCGTCGGACATCGGTGCTGTAAGATTCTTCGGTCGCTAAGGCTCCCTCAGAATGACAAGTGGGAAAATCTGTGGTCTCAGAACAACACAACGCAGCGCGCCCCCTCACACCTGCGCCTTGCCGCCGATGAGCAGGACGATGGCAGTGCGGTCATCCGAGGCGTCCTGCGCGTGGGTGAGCAGGGCGCCCGCCAGCTCCTTCGGGCTGTCCCCGGTGAAATCCCGGATCCGGGCGCGGGCCCAGTCGTCCTCACTGCCGTCGGTGACGCCGTCGCTGACCAGTACGGCCAGATCGCCGGGGCGCAGGCGGAACCGGCTCACGTCGGGCGCGCCGCCGGGGCGCAGTCCGGCGGGCAGGGTGGAGGAGCCGATGCGGCTGAGCACCCCGTCCCGGCGCAGATAGGTGGGTCCTGCCCCCAGCTTGTACACCGCGCCCTCGCCGCTTCTGAGGTCCAGCTCCAGCAGGTCGATGGTGGTGAAGCCGCCGGTGCACTCCCACCGCAGCTCCAGCGCCCCGCACAGGGTGCCCAGCGCCGTCTCCGCTCCGATGCCGGAGGACAGCAGCTGCTCCAGCAGGTGGTAGGCGAAGCGGCTGTCCTTTGCCGCCTCCGGTCCGGAGCCCATGCCATCGCACAGCACCACCCAGAGCACGCCCCGCTCGTCCCGGAACCAGCCCCCGGCGTCGCCGCTGACGCTCTGCCCCGGCCGCCGGGAGGCCGCCACGCCGGCCAGCGCCGTCAATGTGGTCTGTCCCATGGCCGCCTGGGCCGGTTCCTCCAGCGACAGGGCGCACTCCCCCAGCAGGCGGGCCATCCGGTCATACTGCCGGCACACGCTCTGCCTGCTCTGCTGGAGCTTGATGCGGTAGCGCCGCCGGGTCTGCTCGGCGGTGTACTGCTGGTTCACCTCGTTCACCAGCTCGTTGAGCCGGGAGCACCGGGCGGCAAACCCCACCGGAAAGTCCGCCGGATCTGCCCGCCCCCGCTTTTCCATCCCCTCTGCCGCGGGGCGGAGGGCCTTGCGGGTGGCGGCCAGCTCCCGCTTCCAGCACCCGGAGCGGAACACGCACCCCAGACAGACCCGTTTGCCCGCGCGCTCAAAGACCGCCATGGCATCCAGCTGGGGCTCCGGCGGGGTGCGCACATCCTCCGAAAGCTGCTCGTAAAGGGTGCGCAGTGCCGCACTCTGCCGCCGCAGGCGCGCCTGGGCCAGAGCCGTGAGCTCCACCGGCGCGGCGGCGGGCACTGCAGCTTCCTTCTGTTCCCGCTCCGGCTCCCGTCGCTCTTCCACCGGCGGTGCCTTGCGCTCCGGCCGGGGCAGGCGTCTGCCCAGCTCGTCCAGCCAGCGCAGGGGCAGGGCCAGATAGAGCGCGCATCCCAGTGCCGCGTTCAGCAGCGGCGCAAAGCTCTCATTGACCGGCCAGCTCCACAGCGTCACCGCCGCCGTGCCGCACAGCAGGCCGATCACCCCCAGATGCCGCCCCCAGCGGGAGCCGACGGCGCTCAGCAGTCCGCCCACGCCCAGCGCCGCCGCGTAGGCGCACCCGCCGCCGGCGGCCAGATCCAGGCACAGCCCCAGCCCGAGCGACGCGGCGGCACAGGTGAAGTTCCGGGCGTAGCGGGCGCACCAGAGCACCACGCCGGTGCACAGCACGGCTCCAAGGCTCAGCTCGAAGGGCAGGGGAACGGTGTGCAGAGAGCACCCCAGCGCTCCGATGCCCAGCAGAGCCGCCAGATCCCGCTGCTCCGGCGCGGCGTCCCGGCTGGTCCACAGGGTGAAAAACCGGGCGGAAAAGGCGGTCAGAGCCAGCTCGGTGACAAAGCTGATGACTCCGGAGAGTTGCCAGCCCTGCTCTGCCAGATAGACGAACCCGGTCAGCGCCCCCATGAGGGCGGCGCTCAGAGGCATGAAAAACCGGGTGGTGTAAATTTTCAGGTCATAGAAGGCGAAGGCCACCGCGTAGATCAGGATGGCCGTGGCGGCGTAGCGGAAGGCGTCCACCAGCGGCTTGGAGAGCACATAGCCCACGATCGCCCCCATCAGGGCGCAGAAGCCCCCGGCGCCTGCCCCGGAGGCGGCCAGATAGCCCAGTGAGAACGGGGCACAGCCGTTCAGAATGCTCCCCGCCGCCAGCACCGCGCTCATCAGCGCCCGGACGGCGCACTCTGCCGCCAATGCCATCCATTCCGGCCCGGGCCGGCGCTTCGCAGCCCCCGTCCGCTCCGGCTCCCGCCTGCGTTTCCTGGTTTCCATACGCTTGTCCCCCTTGTCGTGATCACCCTCAGTATAGGCAGTTTTTTCTGCGGAAGGGGTCGGGAAATATGCCGCGCGGAAAGCGACAGGGTTTGACGGAGGTGAACTTATAAATTGGGGTTTGCAGGTTTCCTCCGAAAGGCTTCCCCTTGGGGAGTGAGCCCGAAACAGAAATGCGCCAGCGGCGCATTCCCGGGCGAGTACAGTAACCGCCGCAGGCGCTCCACAGAAAGGGCTGGCACGGCGGAGCCGTGACTGATGAGGGGGCAGGTCTAGGATGGCCTTCCCCTCGTCGCCACCTCATCCGCCTCACTGCGTTCGGCACCTTCCCCTCAAGGGGTGATTCCCCACTGTGTGGGGAAATGGCCGTAGGCCAAAAGGGCCGGAAGGCTTTTGAAGGTGCGCAACAAACCCTAATTTATCCCCCTGCGCTCCGCAAAAAATCACCCCCGCCCGATGAGATCGGGCGGGGGTGAAAGATGAAAACCGAAAATTTACTTGCGCTCTTTGGAGTTGACCTCGTTGTGGAGCAGTTCGGCAAAGGCCTCGAAGCTCATGGCGCCCAGATCCTCGCCGGAGCGGTGGCGGATGGAGACGGTGTTGTTCTCCATGTCCTTATCGCCCAGAATGATCATATAGGGCACCTTCTGGCCCTGGGCCTCACGGATCTTGTAGCCCAGCTTGTTGGAGGAGTGGTCGACCTCCACGCGGAAGCCCTGCAGGGTGAGCTGACCGGCGATCTGGTCGGCATAGGCGGCGGCGCGGTCGGTAACGGGCAGCACCTTGACCTGCACGGGGGCCAGCCAGGCGGGGAAGGCACCCATGGTCTCCTCAATGAGGTAGGCCATGAAGCGGTCCAGGGAGCCGAGGATGGCGCGGTGGAGCACCACGGGGGTCTTGTCCACGCCGTCGGAGTCGGTGTAGGTCAGGTTGAACTTGGTGGGCAGACAGAAGTCCAGCTGGCAGGTGGACAGGGTGTACTCATTGCCCACGGCGGGCTTGACGTTCACGTCCAGCTTGGGGCCGTAGAAGGCGGCCTCGCCGATCTCCTCGGTGTACTCGATGCCCAGCTCGTTGAGCACCTCGCGCAGGGCGTTCTCCGCCTTGTTCCACATCTCATCGTCGTCGTGATACTTGTGCTTGTCGGCGGGGTCGCGCAGGGACAGCACGCAGCGGTAGTCGGTGATGCCGAAGTCCTTGTAGACGTCGAAGATCAGGTCGCAGACATTGGACACCTCGTCCTTGATCTGCTCGGGGGTGCAGAACAGGTGGGCGTCGTTCTGGCAGAAGTGGCGGGCGCGCTCGATGCCCTTCAGGGTGCCGCTGGACTCAAAGCGGAAGTCGTGGGCCACCTCGCCGATACGGATGGGCAGCTGGCGGTAGGAGTGGGGCCGGTTGGCGTAGATCATCATGTGGTGGGGGCAGTTCATGGGACGCAGCACGAAGGTCTCGTCCTCCACCTCCATGGCGGGGAACATATTCTCCTTGTAGTGATCCCAGTGGCCGGAGGTCTTGTAGAGGTCCACGGTGCCCACGCAGGGGGTCAGAACGTGCTGATAGCCCAGCGCGCGCTCCTTGTCCTTGATATAGTCCTCCAGAATGCGCCACACGGTGTAGCCCTTGGGCAGGAACATGGGCATACCCTTGCCCACCAGGTCGTTGGTCATGAACAGGCCCAGTTCCCGGCCCAGCTTCCGGTGATCCCGGCGCTTGGCCTCCTCAATCCGCTCCAGATAGGCG
>CALEQS010000245.1 GCA_937907975.1 uncultured Clostridia bacterium
CGGGGAGCGCATCGTTCCCTGTGCCCAGATAGGCATAGGCGCCGGGAAGCGCCAGCGTATACTCGGCGAAATTGTCTCCGCCCAGGGAGAAGGGACGGTCATGGCTGATGGTGACGCCGTCCAGCGCAGCTTCGGCGGCTTCGGTCGCCTCGGCACAGACCTGCGTATCGTTGTAAAGCGCAGAGCAGATGCCCTCCCAGATGACCTCCGCCGTGCCGCCGTACAGGCTGGCGATCTTGTCCGCCGTCTCATTGATCTTCGCCCGCGCCCAGGCGCGGCGCTCCGGGGTGATGGTGCGGGTGGTGCCCTCCAGCTCTGCCTCCTCGGCCAGCGCATTGTAGGTCGTGCCGGAGTGGAAACGACCGATCCCCAGCAGCACCGGCTCCACCGGCGAGGTGCACCGGGTAACCATGGACTGGAGCGCCACTACAATGTGGCTGGCAATATACAGCGCGTCTGCCCCCAGCTCCGGGGTGGAGACGTGGGCGGCCTTGCCGTGGACTTTGATGACAAAGCGGTCAACTGCCGCGTTGTTGAGCCCCGGTGTCAGGCTGACGGTGCCGACGGGGATCTCGTGGGCGGTGTGCAGGCCGAACACCCGCTCGACCCCGTTGAGTGCGCCGGCGTCGATCAGCTCCATTGCACCTTTGCCGATCTCCTCGGCACTCTGAAACAGGAAACGCACCTCGCCGCCAAATTCCGAGCGCCGCTGGCTGAGCAGCCGGGCCGCTCCGAGCAGGCAGGTAGTGTGGGCGTCATGGCCGCAGGCGTGCATGGCGCCGTCAGTCTGAGAGCGATAGGGGACGTCGTTCAGCTCCTGAATGGGCAGAGCATCAATATCTGCCCGGAGGGCAATCGTGTGACTGCCGGGTTTTTCGCCCTTCAGAACGCCCACAACATTGGTCTTTCCCACTCGATGGTGGGGGATGTGCCACTCGTCCAGCTTTGCCTCAATGAATGCGGCAGTGCGCACCTCGTCCAGGCCCAGCTCCGGGTGAGCATGCAGATCCCGCCGCCAGGCGGTTAATTCCGAAAGCAGCGCCTTTGCGCTGTTGAAAAGTTCACTCATAGAGCACACTTCTTTCCGAGATAAAGAGAAATACCTATTAACATATAGGTTTTATTATTGCGTTAAATATAGCACTGATCTGCGGCAATGTCAATGTGCGATTGTGCCGCCTGCACTCAGCCGAGCACAGACAAGAAAATGCGGGGAAAACAGACAGCCGAGGCATATGTCCTCGGCTGTCTGTTTACTCAGTCGGCGCAGCAGATCTGCTGCGCCGGGCTGTATTTCTTTTGGTCAAATGCTCTGTCCCTGATGAAGCTGCGGAAAGGCCGTTTTCGGATAGTTTCAGGCCAGGTTGACCGCGGCCCAGTAACCCTCTTCCATGGCCTGACGGGCCTTGCGGGGCTTGACGCAGTCGCCCACGGCGATGGTGTCGATGCAGGCATCCTTCAGCTCGTCCACAATGCCGGTGTTGGGGCGCATACCCATGGCATAGACGATGCCGTCAGCGGGGATGAACTCCTCACCGCCCTCGGCGTTGGTAGCATAGACGCCCTTGCCCGGCTCGATGCGGGCCACGCGCAGACCGGTGCGGCAGGTGATGGGGGCCTTGGCAAAGGACTGCATCATGCCTTCCTTGTGCATCCAGTTGGCCTCGGGGGCAATCTCGCTCTGCATCTCGATGATGGTCACGTCGTGGCCGTGCTCTGCCAGATACAGGCCGGTCTCGCAGCCCACCAGACCGCCGCCCAGCACGGCGACCTTCTTGCCGAAGTTTGCCAGCTTGGTGTAAACAGTGGTGGCGTGCTCCACG
>CALEQS010000246.1 GCA_937907975.1 uncultured Clostridia bacterium
TGCGAACAAAGAAAAAAGAGTTTCTGACTCAGATCGAACGAATCATCCCGTGGAAGGAATGGCTATCCCTGATTCGGCCGTGCTATTATAAAGGAGAGCGTGGCAATAAACCCTATCCGCTGGAGACTATGCTGCGGCTGTATCTGCTGCAAAATCTGTACGACCTGAGTGATGAGGCAACCGTAGCAGAAGCAATCGACAGCCGTGCATTTTCAGATTTCTGCGGCATCGATTCCAGCAATCAGGTTCCAGACGGCGATACCCTTGGCCGTTTTCGAAATCTGCTGATCAAGAACGGATTGCAGGAGAAGCTGTTCACTCAGGTGGTTACAGCACTTATGGAACGAGGCCTCATTCTGAAAAAGGGAACGATAGTGGATTCCACCATCATTTCCGCCCCTTCTTCTACGAAAAACAAGGAGAAGAAGCGGGATCCGGATGCCCATCAGGTGAAAAAGGGCAACACCTGGCATTTCGGCTATAAGGCACATATCGGCGTTGACAAGGACAGCGGGCTGGTTCATACCGTGGAAGCAACGCCAGCCAATGTCCATGACGTCACAGAAACATCAAAGCTGCTGACCGGTGAAGAAGAGAGCGTTTACGGTGACAGTGGTTATCTCGGTGCAGATAAACGTGATGATGCGATCATTCGCAACAAGGCTGGTCGCAAAATCAAATACAAAATCAACCGTCGTCCATCCCAAGTAAAAAAACTGAGCAAAAGCGGCCAGCATGCCGCAAAGAAAGCAGAACATGCAAAGTCCTCTATCCGTGCGAAAGTAGAGCACGTATTCGGTGTCGTCAAGAAACAGCTGCGTTTCCGAAAAACACGATACCGAGGGCTCGAAAAGCAGAGAGCCAAATTCAATATCATGTTCGCATTAGCGAATCTGATTCTGGCTGACAGGCCCTGCCTGGCAGCTTGAATCAGTGCGCTCTGTGAGCAATAATATGGGGCGATTCTGTTGATTTGTGCATGATGGCTTTCCAGCAATGTGTGTCATGGCATTTGTGCGGTATTGCCTTAACAATATCAAAGAATGGCCCGCTTTTCAATAGCCAGAGCCCAAATAAAAGGCCCCGCCGCAGAGGAATCTGCGGCGGGGCCTCACTATAACCATAAATCTGACGTGTACGCTCGGAAATACCTGCATTTCTGAGCAAAAGGCAAATCACTTCCCCCGGAACGAGAAATGCTTCTCCTCTTTCCATTTGGGGATAGATGCGATAAGGGCGATCAGAATGCCGACAATGACGATGGCCATGACCGGCAGCCGGTCCTTGATGGGATAGCTGGCCGTTCCGATCGCCGCAGCGCGGCTGGCGGGAGTAGAGATGCTGTCCCGGGCGGCACAATAGTCCCGCAGAGCCTGCCGCAGATCTGTGCCGGTGCGTTCAAAGGAGCAGGACGGATAGCCCAGCGAGCCGTCAAACAGGGCGGGAACGCTCGCCACGGTATAGGTGGTCTGACGGTCCGTGAGGTCCAGCTCCTGCCCGTCATAGCTGATGTACTGGAGCCGCTTCCCCTCCGGGGCGGACACGTCATATTCCCAGCTGAAACCGCTCACCTGCGGAAAGCCGTCCCAGGCGGAGGCCGGGTCGATCTGCTCCGACTCATTGCGGCTCAGCTTCGACACCCCCTGCTCCAGCAAGGCTGCCAGTTCTGCGGCGGTGAGCCGGGCTGTGACCAGTTCGGCATTTTCCGGGATAACGCGCTCCAGATCACTCTGGAATACGGCTCCCTTCTCCAGCGTGCCGGTCATCACGCCCGCAGGGAGGACCGCTATCTGCGCCCCGGTCTCCTCCAGTACCGCATCGGCCAGCAGGTCGCCCAGCGTGGACTCGGAGCAGCTCGCGCCCAGCGTGCCCTCTGCGGTGAAGTCGCCCTGGGCCTGCGTCAGCGGCTTTTCGATGGCGGCGGCACCGGTGATGCCAAGGGTCAGAACGAGCAGAGCTGTCAGCAGCAAGGGAAATGATCTGCGGTGCTTCATACGGGTGCCTCCTGCCCGGACTGGGCCAGCTGGCGCCATGCGCCGGGGGTCATATGGACAATGCGTTTGAAAATGCGGTTCATCGTCCAAGCGGTGGAGTATCCCACCGTCTGGGCAATGTCGCTGATGGACTGATCGGTAGAGGCCAGCAGTTCTTTGGCCTGACGCACCCGCTTTTCGTGGATATAGTCCGGCACGTTCTGGCCGGTCTCCTTCTTAAAAATGCGGGAGATATAGGAGGGGCTCAGAGACAGGGAGTCGGACAGCATGGCAATGGACAGATCGGGGCAGGTGTAATTCTCATCCAGAAACGTCAGGATCTTCTTGGCCGTGCTGGAGCACTCGTGCTGGCGCGGCTCGGAACGGGTGATGAGAAATTGGAAGAAGCGGTGGATCAGCGCATTCAGCTCATCCAGCGTCTCGCAGGTCTCGATCCCCTGCCTCCAGTCGGTGGAGGCCACGCTGTCGGCGGAAATGGTGTTGGAGGTGGCAACCTCCTCCGCCGTGCCGAGACACAGCTTCATGATGTTCTTCAGGGTGGAGATGCTGTAGCCGTTGTTGTTCAGCGCATAGCGCTCCAGCTCGTAAATAGCCCGCTCCGCCCGGTCGAAGTCCTCGGCCAGCAGCGCAGAGTAGTAGGTCTTTTCCATGTTCACCGGCGCGGCGTGGGGCGTGGTAATGAACCGGCTGAAATCCGCCGGGCCGAGCACCGGCTTGGAGAAGCCGATAAAGTCGCTGTACTCCCGCAGCGTGAGCAGCCACTCATAGGTGCTGTGGGTCTCGGCCACATCGGTGAACGGGGTGGACACGGCCACGGCCAGTGAGACATTGAAGGACTCCGCCAGCTCCCGCACCACATCGCCGCAGGCATCGCAGAGCCCGTCCACCATGCGTTCCAGCTCTGCCCGGGGCGTATCCGGGGTAGAGCCGTTCAGGTTAGCCAGGAAAACGCAGGCATTTTTCTGCTCCACACTGTGGGCCGTGTGGACCTGATTGAGCATGGTGTCAAAGGCGTGGTTCACCACGTCACACATCCGTCGGAAATCCTTCAGCAGCAGCCGCCCGTTGCAGTTGTTGAGCATATAGGATTCATAATCCTCCAGCCGGACATAGATGAGGCAGTAGCTCGCCCAGCGGTAACCGAAGGCCTCGCTGTGCAGGATGTCCTGGAGCCGCTCCCCCAGGTTTTCCACCACCTGTGTGTGGGAGTTGTCCTCCAGCAGACGGCCCAGCAGACGCTCCACGCTCATGGCGCTGAACTCCTCATTCTGCTTTGCGAAGCGACGGCACAGCAGCTCAAACTGATCGCCCGTGTTCAGTCCGTCCAGCTCCTCCGCCAGCTTTTGGGGCAGCAGCTGGCAGGACTTATGGAAGGAGAAACGGTATTTTTTCAGCCCGGTGACCGCAGCAGCGGCAGCGCCCATGGCAGCAATGAGCAGCAGCAGTGTAGCTCCGCCCCGGGGCATGGCAGTTCCCGCCGCAAGGACAAGCGCACCAAATGCCAGAGCGATCATCAGTGTACTCAGAAAAACCGGGAATAGATTGTTGCGCTTTTGCTTCATAGAAAATGTCGTTCCCTTTCCGCCGGGCAGCGCCCTGCCGCGGTAACATACTATTATATATAAATCCATTATAATTATAGCTCACCTGTGGCGCTGCTTTCAAGAAATCCGCCCAAAACGAGCGACAACCGTTGGTTGTTCCAGTGTAACATTTTGTATGGAAAATCGGCAGAATCTCATGTTTTATCAAAATCTACGCACAATAGTCGGTTAATGAGTGTGTGCTTCAGAATATCACACTGTCATTCATCGTTTTGCCACCACCTTTCTGACCGGATCTGACACTGCTCTTTCAGCACTCAGAGCGGGATTTGACACCCAGGTCATTTCTTCTACCTTGCGTTTGACATCCGACCAATTTATACTGCGAACCATGATCGAGCGGCCGCCCAGATCCCGCAAAACCGGCCGCGGGTTCACGTCCTCTCCGGCATCAGGCGTCAGTCCCACACCACATTATATCACTGAAACGCAGCGCCAACGGCGGCAGAGGACGCAAACCGAACCAAAGCAAACAAGGAGGAAACACAATGAAAAAAGAAGGCATCTTCAAGCGCATTGCCGGCCTGACTCTTGCAGCCACCATGGTATTCTCGCTGGCATCCTGCGGTGACAGCGCCGACAGCGGCAAGTCCAATGCAGGCGCCCAGAGCGGCGCGGCCGCCAGCGCTTCTGCCGGCAAGATCGACACCGAGGCTTCCATCGCGGTCGGTTCCACCGCCCAGCAGTTCCTCGGCCACTTCGACATCTGCCAGCTGTTCAGCACCGAGTGCTCCACCGCCGCCGGCTATCTGCTCTATGACCAGCTGTTCAGCATCGGCTCCGACGGCAAGTGGTATTCCGACATCCTGAAGAGCTATGAGTGGTCCAAGGAGGCTGAGAACCAGCTGGTGCTCACCCTGAAGGACAACATCTACTTCTCCAACGGCGACCAGATGACCATGGAAGACGTGCTCTACTCCATGCAGCGCTTCGCCCAGTCTACCCGCGGCGCCACCAACTTCACCGTGGTGGACTTCGACAACTCCAAGATCTCCGACGACGGCATGACCCTGTACTTGCAGTACACTCAGCCCTACGGCCCCTGGCAGTCCGGCCTGAACATCTTCGTCATGAACAAGTCCTTCGTCGAGGGTCTGGGTGACAGCCCCGACTGGTTCTCCAAGGATTCCGTCTGTGGCTCCGGCCCCTACACCGTGAAGGATAGCACCACTGACGTGTCCATCACCTTCGAGCGCCGGGACGACTGGTGGATGAAGGACGAGGCCGATGAGAGCGTCGCCTCCGCCAAGGAGATCACCATTTATAAGTACACTGACGACACCACCATGATGGCCGACTACATGAACGGCGTCATCGACGTGGCCATCAACCTGACCGCTGACGACTGCGAGGAGATCGCCGCCGATTCCAGCCTGGGCACCTATGTTGCCGTCAGCTCCAACGCCTCCGCCGTTATCGTCCTCAGCCCCGAGAACGAGATCCTGAAGAACGATAAGATCCGCGAGGCCATCTGCCTGGGCACCGACGGTGCCGCCATCGCCGATCAGGCCTGGGGCATCCTGGCTACCCCCTCCAAGTCCACGCTGAACGAGTCCAACCCCTACTTCAAGGACGGCCACGCCTACACCTATGATCCAGACGCCGCCAAGAAGCTGGTCGAGGAGTCCGGCATCTCCAACCCGGAGCTGACCTTCGTCACCAACACCGCCGGCACCTCCACCAAGATCGCCGAGAGCTTCCAGTATTACATGGAGCAGATCGGCATCAAGGTCAATGTGGAGAGCTTTGACCAGTCCACCGCCGTTGCCGACTACTGGACTCAGTCCGGCGGCACCGACTTCTTCATCAACGGCGCAGCCATCGCCACCGCCACCAACGAGGCCGCTGACGTCTACACCTTCTACCGCGACAGCTTCGCTTACAAGTGCACCGCCCAGACCGACCCAGAGATCATCGACCTGCTGGAGAAGGGCCGCAGCACCACTGACGACAGCGAGCGCGCTCAGATCTACAGCGACGTGCAGGATTGGTTCTATAACCACTACAGCATGGTTCCCGTGGGCCAGTGGAGCACCGCTTATGCCTACAATTCCCGTATCGGCACCTGCGACATTCCCATCACCGGTTCCCCCTCCCTGCGGAACATCTCTGTGATCGGCTGATCGCATCCGACGCAATGTGACCTTTATCTCCCGTCCGTCCCCCGGACGGACGGGAGCAGGCCCAGAGCACCGCAAATAAGGAGGAAACAATATGATAAAGTATATCCTCAAACGCCTGCTCCAGATGATCCCCGTGCTGATCGGTGTTATGATCATCGTCTTTTCCCTGAGCTATCTGATGCCCGGCGACCCGGTGCTCAACCAGATGCCGGACAACTACACTCAGGAGCAGTACGACGAGGTTCAGCATGAAATGGGTCTGGATCGGCCTTTCCTGGTCCAGCTGGGACAGTACATCTGGGGTGTGGTCACCCGGTTTGATCTGGGCACCTCTTACATGACCAACCGCGCCGTCACCACGTCCATCGCCGAGCGCGTGTGGGTGACGATCCGCCTGGGTCTGCTCAGTGTCGGCGTAACGGTCGTTCTGGGCATCCCCTTCGGCATCATCTCTGCCATCAAGCAGAAAACCGCACTGGACTACATCGTCTCCATTCTGGCCGTTATCCTCGCCTCCATCCCCGGCTTCTGGCTGGCTCTGGAAGGCATCGTGGTATTCAGCATCAAGCTGGGCGTTCTGCCGGCCAGCGGACTGAGTACACCGGCTCATTATGTGCTGCCCGTGCTGGCCAGCGGCATGATGAGCCTCGCCGGCACCACCCGTATGACCCGCTCCAGCCTGCTGGAGGTCATCCGTCAGGACTATATCCGCACCGCCCGGGCCAAGGGCCTGCGCGAAATGACCATCGTGCGCAAGCACGCCCTCAAGAACGCGCTGATCCCCGTTATCACCATGATCGGCGGTCAGGTGTCCATGGTCATCGGCGGCAACGTCG
>CALEQS010000247.1 GCA_937907975.1 uncultured Clostridia bacterium
TTTTGACCTTGACTTTTTTCGCCCAAACGGGTTAAAATAACCCCGGAATTTAGATACAAGGAGAGGTGAGATCATGGACAGCAGCAGTAGCAGCGGGCGAAGGCGCGGCAGAAAACGACGCGCGGCGGCACGAACGGCCTGTGAGATGTTCGTGGTCCGGCCGCTTTGACGTTCTGCCGCTGACGCTATGCGCCCTCGTGCCATAGTCAGCGGCGTTTTCTTTTGCACCTTCGTTCAGACAGCTGCCGAGGCAGTTCACTCCCGCACAACATCAAAGGAGGTCTGAACATGGAACACAACAACTATCAGGATCAGATGCAGCATCCCGACTACTCTCAGGAGCTGCGCGCCATCCTGCGCAGCCACACCACCCCAAAGGCATTTCAGGATCAGCTTTCCGACTACCACGAAAGCGACATTGCCGACGCGCTGGAGCAGCTGACCGCCGATGAGCGCAAGCTGGTCTATCAGATGCTGGACGCGGACACCCTGTCCGAGATCCTGCCTTATGTGGACACCCCCAGCCACTTTCTTGACGAACTGAGCCTGCGCAAGCGGGTGGATGTGCTCACGCGCATGGATGCCGACCTGACCGTTGATTACCTTAAAACTCTGCCCAGCGACGACAAAAACACCCTGCTGGAGCTGATGGACGACGATACCCGGCAGAAAGTCTCCAGCCTGTGGGCCTATTCTGAGGACGAGATCGGCAGTGTTATGTCTACCGACTACATCTCCATCACCGCGGACATGACCGTCAAGGAGGCCATGCATCAGCTGGTAGCCCAAGCTGCGGACAGCGACAACATTTCCACCATCTATGTCACCGCCGGAGACAAAACATTTTACGGTGCCATTGAACTGCCCGATCTGATCCGGGCCCGGGAGCATGACGATCTGCAGCAGCTGATCGCCACCTCCTACCCCTTCCTCTACGCCCACGAGCGCATTGAGGACTGCGTCCCCCGCATTCAGGACTACTCCGAGGACTCTATCCCCGTGCTGGATCAGGACAACAAACTGATCGGCGCCATCACCGCCCAAGACTTCATGCAGGTCGTGGACGATGAGTTGAGCGATGACTACGCCAAGCTGGCCGGACTGGCATCCGAAGAGGATCTGAAGGAGCCGCTGAGTCAGAGCATCCGCAAACGCCTGCCCTGGCTGTTCATTTTGCTTGGCCTCGGCCTGGTCGTGTCCAGCGTGGTGGGCCTCTTTGAAAACGTGGTGGCCCAGATCACCCTCATCATCTGCTTCCAGTCTCTCGTGCTGGACATGGCCGGCAATGTGGGCACCCAGTCGCTGGCCGTCACCATCCGCGTGCTGATGGACAGCTCCCTCGGAGCGCGGCAGAAGGGGAAGCTGGTGTGGAAGGAATCCAAGGTCGGCCTGACCAACGGCCTGATCCTGGGCGCATCCTCCTTCGTGCTCATCGGCGCTTATCTGACGCTGTTCAAAGCCCAGACCCCGGCGCTGTCCTTCGCCGTCTCCGCCTGCATCGGCCTGGCACTGGTGCTGTCCATGCTGCTCTCCAGCATCACCGGCACAGTCATCCCCATCTTCTTCAAGGCCATCAAGGTCGATCCGGCCGTGGCCTCCGGTCCCCTCATCACCACCGTCAACGATCTGGTGGCCGTTGTCACATACTACGGCCTTGCGTGGCTGCTGCTGATCGAAATTTTCAAATTGGTATAAAGAAAGATCCTCTGCCGAACTTCAGCAGAGGATCTTTCTGATTCAATACAGTGGCAGACCGCCGGTCAGCTCGTCTGCCCGCTCCGCTTCCAGCGGCTCAAAGGCCAGCGCGGTATAGGTGGGCTGGCCGTGGAACTCGGTAAAGCCTGCGTCCAGGATCAGAGCAGTTGTCACGCCGGCCTCCCGGGCCTTTTGATCCAGCGCCAGCAGCTCCTCCTCGGAATCCACATAGACGCAGATCTTTGCCATGCCATAGCGAAACCAGTCGGTGAGCGGGCTCTCCTGCCCCTCCGGGGCATCCAGATAGACATAGCCCTCCGGATTCGTGCGCAACTGTGCAGCACGTCCTTCCTTCACGATGGCCTTGAGCACCGCCTCCACTGAGGCATGGCTGGCCTGCGCCGCGATTTTGCCTTTGCGCATTTTCAGATCCCGGCGAACAATGAGCATTTGTTTAGAACGATAAACCATAATATTCTTTCCTTATGTATATAATTGGGGGCTGTAGGTTTATACAGCACTTCCGAAAGGCTTCCCCTCGGGGGGAAG
>CALEQS010000248.1 GCA_937907975.1 uncultured Clostridia bacterium
CCGAGGATCCCTCCGCTTACACCACTGAGGAGATCTCTGCTGCGCTGAACGGCATGGAGATCGACGAGGCCGACGACGTTGAGGTCGCCGCCGCCAAGGCCGCCGAGGGCAGCGTGGATGCCGCCACCATCTACTATTCCGATTATTATAACCACAAGGACGAGCTGACCATCCTGGCTCAGGATGACGGCACCCTGACCGGCAACATCATCTATCCTGTCTGCCAGGTCGCCAACCCTGAGGCCACCGAGGCCGAGAGCGCCGCCACTCAGGATCTGCTGGCCTTCCTGCAGACCGACTACTGCCTGCAGGCTTTTGAGGAGTACTGCTTCATCGTCAATAAGTAATCTGATCGGGAAGGGGGAGCGACATGAAATCGATTTGGGATATGGTGCTCAGCTTTGACTGGAGCCCATTCTGGATCTCGCTCAAGACCGGCGTGGTCGCCACGGTGATCTGCTTCTTCCTTGGCCTGTTCGCCGCCCGTAAGGTGCTGCGGCTGGGGCCGAAGGCCCGGGCCGCAGTGGACGGCGTGCTGACACTGCCCATGGTCATGGCCCCTACGGTGGCCGGTTTCTTCCTGCTGCTGCTGTTTTCTCTGCGCCGCCCGGTGGGTGCCTTTCTCTATGAGCAGATGGGCATCAAGGTGGTGCAGACCTGGCTGGGCTGCATCATCGCCGCGTCGGTGATCGCCTTCCCGCTGATGTACCGCAATGCCCGGGCCGCTTTTGAGCAGATCGATCCGGAGCTGGTCTACGCAGCCCGGACGCTTGGTATGTCAGAGATGAAGATCTTCTGGCGGGTCATTCTGCCGGCAGCGGGCCCCGGCGTGGCTTCCGGCACCGTACTTACCTTTGCCCGTGCACTGGGTGAATATGGCGCCACATCCATGCTGGCGGGAAATATCGCGGGGAAGACCGGCACGATTTCCCAGAAGATCGCCAACGTGATCAAGGACGGCGACTATGCCACCGCCGGCGTCTGGGTGGTCATCATGCTGATCATCGCCCTGGCGATCATCGTTGTCATCAATATGGTTTCCGATGGCAAGGGCCGCAAGCAGAATCGGTGGTGAGGAGCAGTCATGTCAATTTATGTAAATATCAAAAAGAAGGTCGGCTCCTTCCAGCTGGATGTCCAGTTTGAGGCAGGGCATGAGACGCTGGCTCTGCTGGGTGACTCCGGCTGCGGCAAGAGCATGACGCTGCGCTGCATCGCCGGTGTTGTGACGCCGGACGAGGGCGTGATCCGCATCAACGGGGAAACCGTGTTCGACTCGGAGCGTAAGATCAACCTGAAGCCGCAGCAGCGCCGTGTAGGCTATCTGTTCCAAAACTACGCGCTGTTTCCCAATATGACGGTGCTTCGGAACATCATGGCGGGCATGGAGCGCAAGAAGGGCCTTTCCAAGGCCCAGCGCCGAGAGCGGGCGATGGAGTATGTCTCCCGCCTGCGGCTGGATAGGCTGGAGGATCACTATCCCAGCCAGCTCTCCGGCGGTCAGCAGCAGCGTGCCGCTCTGGCCCGCATGCTGGCTTCCCATCCCGCGCTGATCCTGCTGGATGAGCCTTTTTCGGCCCTGGATGCCACCCTTCACTGGGAAATGGAGCAGGTGGTGCGCCAGACGATCAACGGCTTTGACGGGACTGCTGTCCTTGTCACCCACAACCGGGATGAGGTCTATCGCCTGAGTGATAAGGTGGCGGTCTATCTGGATGGAAGGATCAACCGCTTCGGAGAGAAGTGGGAGATCTTTACCGATCCTGTCACTGCGACGGCTGCCCGGCTCAGCGGCTGCAAGAATCTGTCCCCGGCCCATTGGGAGGGGGACAGGATCGTGGCCGATGACTGGGGTATATCCTTTCCTGCTCAGCGGGATGACGACTGTGTCTGGCTGGGCATCCGCGCCCATCGGTTTGAATTAGGCGATGCGCCGGGAGATTACGCCTTTGCTTATGAGTTGGTGGAGAGTATTGAAGATACCTTCTCCTACATCTACCAGATCCGCGCTAAGGATGCCCCAGCGGCGAAGCTGATGCGCTGGGAGGTGGAGAAGGCACTCCATCTGGAGGTGCCGCAGACCGGCTTTGTAAGCATACCACCGGAGGAGCTGCTGCTTCTAAAGGCATAAAAAGAGAGCGTGTCGAGCTGATCGACACGCTCTTCTTTTTGCGTGATTATTTTGCTGTATGCTCCTTGATACGCTCTGCGGCACGGCGGCGAAGATCAGCCAGCGTACCGGAGTAACGGCGGGAGGACATGGTGCGATAGTGCCGGACAAAGCGGCGGGAGTACTTGTCGGCGGCGGACAGCATCTGGCTGCGGCGCTCCTCCAGCGCGGCCAGCTTTGCTTTTGCCCGCTCGGCCTTGTTTTCCAGAGACTCCTGCAGGTCGTCCTTCTTGGCCTCCAAGCTCTGCTGGAGATTCTCTTTCTTTGTTTCGAGACTCTGGGCAAGTGCCTCCTTTTTGGCATCCAGCTGCTCCTGAAGCTCCTTTTTGCCCAGCTCCAGCTGCACCCGGGCCTCCTCGGCCTTGGCAAGTGCTTTGCTGATGAGGGCCAGGTCGCGGATGGTGATGACTGTATCAGCGATCACGGCGGCAGCCAGCACATAAGCGGTGATCTGCCGCGCCAATACCGGGAGCATCCCCAGCAGTCGGATCGTAGCCGGGTGGATCCAGTAAATTACAAAATAAGATGCCACACCCCACCACAGGCAGTTCCCGAGGCAGATACGTCCCTTCAGATTGAAACGGCGGTGGGAGTAGTCCCAATACTTCATGTGAGTGGTGACCTCCAACAGCCAGCCTACGAAATACTCCCATGCAGACATGACGACCGTGGCCATCACATAGAAGAGAAGGGGATTGCTGGTAAACGGTGCAAAGAAGTTTACCATAATGAGCACGCCGACGCCGTAAATGGGGCACAGCGGCAGGTGCAGAAATCCCCGGTTGATGAGATGTTTCTCCATAATGGAGCAGTAGGTAGATTCCATACACCAGCCCAGAAAGGAATACCAGACGAAATAGAGGAACATCTGCGTCAGCGGGACGCCGAAAATAAGCGGTTCAGACATATGCGGTTTTCAGTTCTCCTTTGCCTAGAATCAGAGTGCTTTCAGTGTGCGAAGAAAGGCCTGCGGATTCGAACGGAAATGCTGGATAAGCTGGCGTGCGTCTTCCTGGAGGGGAAGAGAGAGTGAGAGCGTAAACAGGTTGCTGTCCACACTGTCCAGTCCAAGTGTGCCCCGCCACTGGCCGTTTTCCGTCTCCTCCAGCTCGGCGTGAATGCGTTTTGCCTCACGGGCCCGCTCATTGATCTCAGCCAGTCTCTGCTCACAGCGCAGCCGGACAGAGTAGGGAAGTTCATCCTCGGTCACAGTGCCGTTTTTGCGGCCTTTGTCGGTGATAACATAGCCGCCGTCCTGCCGCTCCACATGATCGCTCTCCACCAGCTCTGCCAGCGCGGCGGAGAGGTCGAAGTAGCTTACACCGCTGTCGCACATGGCCACATCGCCCAGCAGATCCAGCTCCAGCGGCACTTCAGCCCGGGCCAGGATAAACAGCAGCAGAAATTTGATCTCCAGCTTTCCTTGAATAAATCCACGTTCCATGATCGCACATAACACTCCTTCTGGAGACCGTCAGGTCTTTCAAATGTAACTTAATTATACGAAATCTTAAGGAAAAAGGCAAGCGAAAGCGTCCCCCTTTTCCTTGACGCGGCACAGGGGAAAGAGTATGATAGAAAAACAGACCCCGCACAAACTTAGGAGGTAATGAGATGAAAAAGTGGATCGCTCTGCTGATGGCGCTGGCCATGGTATTTGGTCTGGCTGCCTGCGGAAACAAGACCGAAGAAGTTCCTGCGGCCAGTTCTGTTGTAGAGGAGCCGGAACCTGCGCCGGCTTTGGAACCGGAACCGGAACCCGAGCCGGAGCCAGAACCCGAGCCCGCGGGCCCCACCAACCCGCTGACCGGTGAAGCCACTGAGACGGATCTTTCCGCCAATCGTCCTCTGGCCGTTATGCTGAACACGTTGAAGAAAGCGATGCCTCAGAGCGGCTGCGGCAGCGCCGACATGCTGATCGAGATCCCGGAAGAGGGCGGTATCACCCGTGTAATGGCGGTGTTTCAGGATCCCACCGGTGTGGGCAATTTGGGAACGATCCGTTCCACCCGTGAGTACTTCGTTTTTATGGTCATGGGTCTGGACGCCATGCTGGCCCACTGCGGTGCCAGCACCACGGCCAACGACATCCTGAGCCAGACAGGCTATGCCACGCTGGATGCCATGAGCCATGGCGATCTCTATTGGCGTGATAAGGACCGCAAGGCCCGCCTTGGCACGGAGCACAGTATGTATACCTCCACGGATAAGATCCAGGAGTATCTGGCAGGCTCTGATTTCCGCACCACCCATGAGGACGGCTTTACTTCTCCCTATACCTTTGCTGAGGACGGCACCCCTGCCGGCGGTGCCAGCGCTCAGAGCGTCAATGTGGCTTTCTCTGGCTATAAGAGCACTGCCTTTGCCTACAACGCGGAGACAAAGAAGTATGACGTGTCTGTGAAGTACAACGGTGCCGCGGATGGCTCCGCCTATGTGGACGCCAACACCGACACGCAGGTCGCCGTGACCAATGTGGTGGTCATTCCCACCAGCCAGAGCACCAAGGAGGACGGCGTGCTTCAGGAGTTTGACCTCACCAGCGGCACCGGCTACTATGCCTGCGGCGGACAGTATGTGGAGATCAACTGGGCAAAGGGCGATATGAATGCGCCCATGACCTTTACCAATAAGGACGGCACGCCCCTGAATCTGGGTGTGGGCTCCACCTACATCTGCATCTGCGACACCGACAGCCCTGTCGAGTTCGCGTAACTGTATCAAGTAAGCAGCGCCTGGCATTCCGCCGGGCGCTGCTTTGTGCCATGTCCATAACAGCACGTTCATTCTTTGGCACTGCATCGGTGCTGCATAGGGAGTAAAAGTCTGTATAGCCAATCATAGTTCAGCCCTTGACAAAATAAAATAATTTGTGTATGTTAATAATAGCCATATGACTGACGGAAGTGGAACTGACCACGGGGAGTATGGCCGTTTGTGAGCCGACCGTCTGGGCAGAGTTTTGCCGGGATGCGTCGGTCTTTTTCGTTTTCCCGGCTGTCACAACTATGACGAGAAAGGAACGATACCATTATGATGACTGATATTGAGATCGCTCAGAGCACCGAAATGTTGCCCATCCGCGCGGTTGCGGAAAAGGCCGGCATCGACGAAGAACTGCTGGAATACTATGGAAAGGTGAAGGCCAAGATCGACATTACCCCTCTGCGCGCAAAGCCCCGCAAGGGCAAGCTGATCCTTGTCACCGCCATCAACCCCACTCCCGCCGGTGAGGGCAAGACCACCACCAGCGTCGGTCTGGCTGACGCCATGGCCAAGCTGGGCAGGAATGCCCTGCTCTGCCTGCGGGAGCCCTCCCTCGGGCCCGTATTTGGCATAAAGGGCGGTGCGGCCGGCGGCGGCTATGCGCAGGTGGTTCCCATGGAGGACATCAACCTCCACTTCACCGGCGATTTCCACGCCATTGGCGCGGCCAATAACCTGCTGGCCGCTATGCTGGACAACCATATTCAGCAGGGGAATGCGCTGGACATCGATGTGAAGAATATCACCTGGAAGCGCTGCGTGGATATGAATGACCGTCAGCTGCGCCACATCATTGACGGTATTGGCGGCCGGATGCAGGGCGTGCCCCGTGAGGACGGCTTTGACATCACTGTGGCCAGCGAGGTCATGGCAGTCCTGTGCCTGGCCTCCGATCTGATGGACCTGAAGGCGCGCCTGGGCCGCATTATCGTGGCCTATAACCGCAAGGGTGAGCCGGTCACAGCCCACGACCTGAAGGCAGAGGGCGCGATGGCCGCCCTGCTCAAGGACGCTATCCAGCCCAATCTGGTGCAGACGCTGGAGCACAACCCTGCCATCGTCCACGGCGGCCCCTTTGCCAACATTGCCCACGGCTGCAACTCCGTCTCTGCCACGGACACTGCGCTGAAGCTGGCGGACTATGTGATCACCGAGGCCGGCTTTGGTGCCGATCTGGGTGCAGAGAAGTTTTTGGACATCAAGTGCCGCGCGGCGGGCATGGATCCCTCCGCAGTGGTCATCGTGGCCACAGTCAAGGCGCTGAAGTATAACGGCGGCGTGCCCAAGACTGAGCTGGGTGCCGAGAATCTGGAGGCGCTGGAGAAGGGTCTGCCCAACCTGCTCAAGCACGTCGAGAATATCACCAGAGTGTTCGGCCTGCCCTGTGTGGTGGCCATCAACCGCTTCACCCAGGACACTGACGCAGAACTGGAGCTGATCCGTTCCAAATGCGCCGAGCTGGGTGTCAATGTGGCCATGAGCGAGGTCTGGGGCAAGGGCGGAGACGGCGGCATTGAGCTGGCCGAGGAGGTGCTCCGCCTGTGCGAGCAGCCCCATGAGTTCCACTTCGCTTATGAGCTTAATCAGCCCATCAAGGCCAAGATCGAGGAGATCGTCCGCAAGGTCTATGGCGGTGCGGGTGTCAATTACTCCAAGGATGCGGCAAAATCCATCGCCACACTGGAGTCGCTGGGCTATGGGGACCTGCCCATCTGCATGGCCAAGACCCAGTACTCCCTGTCTGACGACGCCTCCAAGCTGGGCCGCCCCGAGGGCTTTACCATCACAGTGGATACGGTGAAGGTGTCCGCCGGTGCCGGCTTCATCGTAGTGCAGACCGGCAATATCATGACCATGCCCGGTCTGCCCAAGGTGCCCGCCGCCGAGCGCATTGATATTGACGCCGATGGTAAGATCACCGGTCTGTTCTGATTCTGATCTGTTGAGAAGCGCCGCTGAGCTTTTGCTCGGCGGCGCTTTGTGCGTTTACTGGACAGCAGAACGGAGTTATGTGCAGTAACCGGGAATCCTGTGTGATAAAAATTGAAAACAGATTAAAAATGATTGAATGAACTGTGAAATGTTCCAAAATCCCCTTGCCAGATCGGGCGGTTTGGCATAAAATACAGGCAAGATGTAAAAACACCAATGAATCATCAGGAGGAATACATATGGCTTTCAATTTTGATTTTGGTTCCATTAAGGAGAAGATGGGCAATCTGGCCCAGGCCGGTGTGGCGCAGGGCAAGAAGGTTGCTGCTATTGCCAGGCTCAAGACCGACAATATGGCCCAGCAGGACGCCGTTCGCAAGGCTTACTTCGCCATCGGCAAGGCTTACTATGCCAAGATGCAGGGCCATCCCGACGAGGAGTTCGCCGAGCTGTTCGGCAAGGTGGATGCCGCCATGTCCGCCATCGCCGCAAACAATGCCGCACTGAAGAACCTGAAAGCCGCTGAGGAAGTGGTTATCGACGTGGACATCACCCCCGATGATGTGGTGGATGAGACCGCCGAGGCACCCGCCGCTGAGGAGGCCGCCCCTGCCGAGGAGGCCGCTCCCGCTGAGGAGTCCACTGTGGACGACGTGGTCGCCGATGTGCAGGAGACCGTCGCCGAGGTGACCGAAGGGGAAGCTCCCACCGCCGACGAGCCCAAGGACGAGGCGTAATTCCCGTATTAAGATAAAATTCCGGAGCTTTTAAAAGCTCCGGAATTTTTCGTTTAATCGACCGCGTTCAGGTATTCCTCCAGGCAGACCCCCTGATTGTGGATCTCCTTGGCCGCGTCGCGTCCCACATAGCGGTAGTGCCACGGCTCATAGTCGGTGCCGGTGATGTCGGTCTTGCCCTCGGGATAGCGCAGGATAAAGCCGTACTGCCATGCGTTGTCGGCCAGCCAGTTGTAGACCTGATACCCGGCGGAGTGGACGCCGTCAGCATTGATGTCCACAGTAAGGCCGCTCTGGTGCTCACTGTAGCCCACGGCGTTGACCCACTTCAGCGCCTCTTTCTCAGCATCGGACCCAGAATAACCCTGATCTACAAAGGACTTCACTTTTTCGTCCATCAGGCTCTGCTGTTTCTCTGCCGTGCGGTATCCGGATGCCACGATGGGGTAGACCCCCTGAGAACGGGCATCGTCAAACATCTGCTGGAGATCGGGATAAATGAGGTCGGCGATCTGCTGGCCGTTGCCCAGTGTTTTCAGCTCTACATGGTACCCCTCTGGCAGGCTGTGAGTGGAGTTGACCAGCATGAGCAGGTCGATCCCGCCGGTACTGCTGCCTGTCGGAGCGGAAGCGTCAGCAGGGGAGGAGGCGTCTGTCTCTGCGGCTGAGCTGGCAGAGCTTTCAGATGTACTGCCGGAGCCGGATGCGGCGGAGATCGGCTGTGAAGATGTGTTTGACGTGCTGCTGTCCTCCGCCTGCTGGGCGGAGCGGGCGGCATCGACCTGCTGGGCGTCCCGCCAGGCCAGATACAGCCTCAGCTTTGGGACACCGAAGGCCAGTGCGGCCAGAACGAGCAGGACAATGATGACCACTCGTATCGGATGGTGCCGTTTTTTCTTCTCTGCCCGCCGGGGGCGGTAATCATTCTGTTCCATTTTCGTTGTCTCCTTTCTGTGGGAGGATCACGGTGAATGTGGTGGAACTATCGTCGCTCTGAGCGGTCACCTCACCGCCGTGCAGGCGCACAATGTCCCGGGCGATGGCAAGCCCCAGCCCGGCCCCGCCGGTGGCACTGCTGCGGGAGGCATCCAGCCGGTAGAATTTTTCAAAGATGTCATCCAGTTTTTCCCGGGGAATGGCTCCTGGACTGATGAAGCGGATGACAGCCTGTCCGGCCTCTTCCCATGCGGAGACCCGGATAGGGCCGGTGTCCGCACTGTATGCGATGGCGTTTTTCAGAATGTTGTTGAATACCCGGGCCATTTTGTCCGTGTCAGCATAAATGGTCATGTTCTCCGGCACATCCAGCTCCATGGTCTTGCCCCGCTCCTTCAGCTTGGGGTAGAGCTCATCGGAGATCTGCACCATCATGTAGCACAGGTCGACTTTCTCCCGGTCAAGGGGCATGGTCTGGAAGTGATAGCGGGTGATCTCAAAGAACTCATTGATGAGGCCCTCCAGCCGGTAAGCCTTTTCCAGCGCAATGTGGGTGAACCGGGCGCGCTCTGCTTCCGGCAGGGCCTGTCCCTCATCCAGCAGACTGAGATAACCGATCACGCTGGTCAGCGGCGTCTTGATGTCGTGGGCCAGATAGACGATCAGATCGTTCTTGCGCTGCTCTGCGGCCTGTGCCTGCTCGGTGCGCTGGCGCAGTCTGCTCTGCACCTCGGTGAGCTTTTTCTGCATAAAGTCCAGTTCCGGGCTCTTCAATGTGATGGGTTCATCGGATTCCTGCGCCAGCTGATCCACCCCGGCGATGATCTGGTCAAAGTAGCGGGTGAACAGCATCATGGCCAGCCGGAGCAGGATCAGAAAGGCGATCACAATGACGGCGATAATGATATAAACCAGATTATCCAGAACGTAATACCAATAAAACTCCTGCCCGGCGTACCAGTCCTGCTGGGTCAGGAAACAGTAGATGTTGACGATGGTGTCGGCAAAGTGGCCCCGAAAGCAGATCCGGGCGCCGATGACCAGCACGATAGAGCCGAGGAACAGCCCTAAGATCTGGAGCCACAGCTTGTTGAGCAGCCGTTTGTATTCCCTGCCGTTGATGCGTTTACCGTTCAATTTGATACCCCACTCCCCAGACCGTCTTGATGTATTTTGAGTGCTCTGCCGTGTCGCCCAGCTTTTCCCGCAGGTGTCGGACATGGACGGAGATGGTGTTGCTGCTCTTGCAGTAGTATTCATCTGCCCAGATGGCGTGGAACAGCGCCTCAGCACTGACCACTTTGCCCCGCTGCTCCAGCAGGATGCGCAGGATGGAGAACTCTGTCGGGGTGAGGGAGACGAGCCTGTCGCCCACCCGGCACTCGTGAGTGGCAAGATTCAGCGTCAGATCCCGGCAGCGAAGAACGTCTGCGTCAGTCTCCTCTGCGGCCTTGGCCGGATTGTACTTGGTGTAGCGGCGCAGCTGGGCCTTCACCCGGGCCACCAGCTCCAGCGGCCGGAAGGGCTTTGTGATATAGTCGTCCGCCCCCAGAGTCAGACCGGTGATCTTGTCTGTCTCCTCCACCTTGGCCGTCAGCATCAGAATGGGGAAGTTGTAGCGCTCCCGTAGCTGCTTGCACAGGGTGAAGCCGTTCATATCCGGCAGCATGACGTCCAGGATCGCCAGATCGATCTGCTCCTCTGCAACGCACTTCAGCGCCGGTGCGGCGGAGTAAAAGGTGCGTACCTCAAAATTTTCGCTTTTCAGATAGAGCGCCACCAGATCGGCGATCTCCTGCTCATCGTCCACGATCAGAATGCGTTCTGCCATGATCTCATCTCCTGTTTCTCAATTGCTGTCCCTATTATACAACGCTTTTCCGGCATAGTTTGCTTCGTTTTTGGATAGAAAATATTAAGGATTGACTAAGAAACCGCCGCCATGCGGATGCATGGCGGCGGTTATGTTTTCCTTTAACGGCTTACTGGAGCATCAGGCAACCGTCCTTATCGTATTTCAGCAGCTGCATCTCCATCTTCTGGGCCTGTGCGATCTCGTCCATCTTGATCTGATCGGTGACAGAGGCAACAAACGTGTAGGCGACACCGTGCTTCTTGGCACGGCCGGTGCGGCCGATGCGGTGGACATAATATTCCTGCTCATCGGGCACGTCATAGTTGAACACCGCGTCCACATCGTCGATGTCCAGACCGCGGGCGGCCACATCGGTGGCCACGAGGATCTGCATTTTGCCGGCGCGGAAATCCTTCAGCGTCTTTTCCCGGTTCTTCTGGGGAATATCGCCGTGGATGGGGGCACAGGTGAAACCGCGCATCTGGAGCAGAGCGGCCAGTCGGTCGGTCATGTTCTTTGTGTTGCAGAAGACGATGGCCCGCTCATAGCCGCCGTTCTTCAGCAGAGCCACCATGGTGGGCAGCTTCTGCTCCCGGGCGTCCAGATCAATGCGGTACTGCTGGATGTCGGGGCGGTTTTCCTCCACCGGGCG
>CALEQS010000249.1 GCA_937907975.1 uncultured Clostridia bacterium
GCTGCTGCGGAGCAATTTTCGATGTGGACGAATGCTGTACTCCCGGGCAAACCAGATGGCCGGGTGCACTGTCATGCTCTGTCTGCACACAGGGCGGTCGTGCTGCCGCTGAAAAAGGCTGAATGGAACTGTTTGCCCGGGAGCTGACGATCAGCCCCGGTTTTTTTGTGCCCTGCTGCCCGGAGCAAGACCCATAGAGAAAGGAGTGGCTGACATGGCAGAACCCATTTCTCCCCAGCAGATCGAGCAGATCCAGCGGCTGGCGGAGCGGCTGGCCTTTGGAACGATCACACTGACGTTTCAAAACGGAAAGCTGATCCAAATCGAAAAGAGCGAGAAAATCCGCATCAACAAGTGAACACCGCTGACTGGACAAACCGGAGGCATTACACAGGCGTTCTGAGCGCCCTGCTGTAACGCCTCATTTTTTATTGCAAAGAAAGAGGAGATCCCCATGAAATACAAGAAAATTATCACACTGTTCCTGGCGCTGGCCGTAACAGGCTCCGCGCTGACCGGCTGCGGCAGCAAATCTGCCGGCCAAAGCGCATCCGGTACCCAGAACACTTCTGCCACTTCGGACGCTGCGGCGGATGACATCGCCTTTGACGCGGAGGAAAACACGATCCGCTTCGCCACTCAGCCCGGCCAGATCCGCACGGCCATCAATATTCTGGCCGACCAGCTGGGCTATTACAAAGAAGAGGGCGTGAACGTGGAATTTGTCAACGCCGCCGGAACAGAAGCCCTGACCGCTATCACCACCGGCAAGGATGTGGACGTGCTGGGCACGGGCATCGTACCCGACCTGACCTTCATCGCCAACGGCTCCGATCTGGTGGTTTTTGAGGGTACGGCCGCTGAGGGCGGTGCCATCATCTCCAAACCCGAGAATGTGGACACCTACAAGGACCTCAGCAATTATGCCGACATCACCGCCGCCATGGTGCGCGGCGAATCCTCCTGGACGGTCATCCGCACCCAGCTGAAGAATGCAGGCGTCGATCCCGGCAGCGTGACACTCATGGAGGTGGACAGCGAGGCCAATGTGGCCCAGGCCGTCGCCAAGGGTGAGGCCGATGTGGGCTTTCTGCCCGTAGAGAAGGCCAACTCCTTTTTGGATGTCGGCATTGCCATTGTCTATGAAGTCGGTGAGTTGGAACCCCAGTACGTCTGCTGCCGCCAGGTCACGTCCAGCGCAAAGCTGGCCGAGAAACGGGACGCCTTTGTGAAATTCACCATCGCCAACCTGCGAGCCTGGGAGTATTACGAGGACGAGAGCAACCGGGACGAGATCATCAAGCTGCTGGCGGACTTCTCCGGCCAGACGGAAGAATATGTGGAAAACTACCTGTTCGTCAACCGCACGGTACTGACTCTTGACCCCAACAAAAAGGGCGTTGAAACCTATTATGAGTCGCTGAAGGACTCCGGCTATTTTGACAACACCGATGTGGACGTGAGCGATCATATCGACACCAGTGTCTATTCCGACGCGCTGAACACCCTGCTGAAGCGTGAGCCGGACAACGCATTCTACCAGAACAAGCTGGAGCTGTTCCAGCAGTACAACGAGGCCTGAGCCATCCAATGCCCCGCCATATCACGAAAACGGCGGGGCATTGTCAGAGGAGCAATATCTTATGAGCAAGATCAATATTGACCATATTTCCTTCCACTATCCGGGCTCTGACCAGCGGGAGACTGCGCTGGATGACGTCAGCCTGTCCATTGAAGCGGGCGAATTTGTCTGCCTGCTCGGCCCGTCTGGCTGTGGCAAGAGCACCCTGCTCAGTCTGCTGGAAGGTCTGAATCAAGCGGACAGCGGCGAGATCCGGATAGACGGTACAGCCATCACCGGCCCGGGACGCGACCGGGCAGTGGTATTCCAGCACTATTCCCTCTTCCCGTGGCTGACGGCGCAGAAGAACGTATTGTTCGGCATCCGGCAGAGCGGCATACGCCACAGCCGGGAGGAGCAGCGCCGGCTGGCCGACCACTATCTCTCCTGCGTCGGGCTGGGCAGTGCGGGCGGACGCTATCCCGCTGAATTGTCCGGCGGTATGCAGCAGCGCGTGGCCATCGCCCGGGCGCTGGCCATGGAGGCGGACATTCTGCTGATGGACGAGCCCTTCGGTGCCATTGACCCGAAGCTGCGGCAGGATCTGCAGGAGCTGGTCAGCCGTCTGAGCGTGGAGCACCAAAAGACCGTCGTATTCGTCACTCACGACATTGATGAGGCCATCCTGCTGGCTGACCGCATTGTGGTAATGGAACCAAAGCACATTCGCGCCGTCGTGCCGGTGGGATTTCCGCGGCCTCGGCGCCGGGACAATATCGCCCAGACAGAGGATTATATCCAGCTGCGCAAGCATCTGATGTCCCTGTTCTACGAACAGGTGGCGGATGAGATCTACGAGGAGGTGGTACTGTGAAAAAACTGATTCTGAATCGGGGCAATCTGCTGTTTCTGGCGGCGCTGGCCGTTCTGGCCGTACCCGCCCAGCGGAAGCTGGACAGTGTTGCGCCCTATATAATTGTACTGCTGCTCATTGAGGCCGCCTTTCTTGTCAGCTATGCCCGCAAGCACAAAAAGAGCACGCTGGACATCGTCACCGCCGCTTTTCTGTTTCTCGGCGTGTGGGATCTGGCCAGCCGACTGAACCTCACCCACCCGGTGCTGGTGCCTCCCCCGGAAAATGTGTTCTATGTGTTCGTGTCCCAGCGGGTGCTCATGGCCCAGGGCGTGGTCAGCTCACTGAAGCTGCTGCTCATCGGCGTGGGGCTGGCGCTCATCTTTGGCGTGCTGCTCGGTCTGCTGGTGGGATGGATTCCCCGGCTGCGGGGCGCGATCCTGCCCATCGCCAACGTCATCAGCCCCATTCCTCCGCTGGTCTACACCCCCTATGTGGTGGCGGTGATGCCCACCTTCCGCGCGGCATCCATCTTCGTCATCTTCTGTGCCGTGTTCTGGCCGACGTTTCAGAATATGGTGAGCCGGGTCGGCTCCATCGACCAGAAGATCATTCAGTCCGCCCGGGTGATGAATGTCTCCACCCCCACCATGCTCTTTGGCGTCATCCTTCCCTACTGCAAGCCAAGCATTCTCTCCGGCCTGTCCGGCAGCATCCGGGCGGCACTGCTGTGCCTGACCGGTGCGGAGCTGCTGGGCGCCAGTTCCGGCCTGGGCTACTTCGTCAAAAAGTTCTCCGACTATGCGGACTACACCAAAGTCATCGCCGGCATCGTCCTCATGGGTGTCGTTGTGACCATTCTGAGCGCATTCGTCTCACTGCTGCAGCGGAAGCTGATCAAGTGGAGGGATGTGTGATGGAGGCTGAGATCAAAAAGACGGTCTGCGAAATATGCCTGAACAACTGCGGCGTCGACGCCTGGGTAAAGGACGGAAAAGTGGTCAAGGTGGAGGGTTCCAGGGAATGCCCCAACCGGGGAAAGCTCTGCGTAAAGGGCTACGCCAGCCGGGACTATCTCTACCGCGCTGACCGCATCCGCACGCCGCTGCGCCGGGTCGGAGAACGCGGCGCGGGAAAATTTGAGCCCATCAGCTGGGATGAGGCCTACCGCATCATTGCCGAAAAGCTGAACGGCTGTAAGCGGGAGTTCGGCGCGGACAGCGTGGCCTTCTATACCGGCTATTCCAAGTGGTACCGCACCATGTTCCACCGCTTTGTTCACTCCTTCGGAACACTGAACTACGGCACGGAGTCCAGCTCCTGTTTTCAGGCCATGCGTATGGCCAACATTCTGACCGGCGGCAGCTTGACCCGCCCGGACATTGCCAACGCAGACCTGTTCCTCGCCTGGGCCTACAATCCCTTTTACAACAGCGTCTACCACGACGATTCACTGGCGGCACTGCGGGAGAAGGGCCTGAAGGTCATTGCCGTCGATCCCCGAACGACTCAGTTCAGTCAGCGCGCGGACATTCACCTGAAGATCAAAGCAGGGACGGACGGGGCACTGGCGCTGTGCTTCGGCAATTACCTCATCGAGCACGACGCCATCGACCACGACTACATCCGTCAGCACGTCCACGGCTACCCGGAGTACCGGGACTATGTGCACACCTTTACCCCGGAATATACGGCGGAGCTGACCGGGCTCAGGGCGGAGGACATCATTCGGGCGGCGGAGCTGCTGGTGCAAAACCGCCGTTTCGCTATCAGTCTGGGGGCCGCACCTCTGACCCACCACCGCAACGGCGTGCAGAATATCCGCGCCCTGCTGGCGCTGTCCGCCATCAGCGGGAGCTATGACCGCCCCGGCGGCAATGTGCCCACGGAGTTTTCCGATCCTCAGATGAACGCCGACTGCGATGTGGGGGACGAGACGTTCATTCAGGAAGTGCGTCCAAAAAACACCAAACCCAAGATCGGCTCAGAGCGCTTTCCGGTCTGGTCGGAACTCGTCGACGAATTTCAGGCCATGGATCTCTCCCGTCAGATCTTAGAGGGCACCCCCTACCCCATCAAGGCGGTGTTCGCCCTGGGCATGAATGCCCGGATGTTTCCTGGGAATGGAAAACTTTTCGAAGCGCTGTCCAAGGTAGATTTTTTCGCAGATACGGACATTTTTCTGACCGACACGGCAAAATATGCCGACATCGTCCTGCCCGCCTGCACCTCCTTTGAGCGCAGTCAGTTTCAGGGCGGATTTATGGGGCACTACTTCAATACCATGACGGTGCGCTGGCTGGAGCCCGCCATCCCACCGCTCTATGAATCCAAGTCGGACGCGGATATTCTCTGCGAGCTGGCAAATTATCTGGAACTGGACGATCCGCTGCTCCGGGCCGGTCATGAGGCCTGCACCCAGCGTATGCTGCGCAAGGTGGGCGTCACTTTTGCGGAATTGAAGACCACTTCTGCCACCACAAAAATCCCCGGCAAAGAGCCATACCGCGCCGGGGACAACACCGCCTTTGGCTATGCCACGCCGACAGGCAAATTCGAGCTGACCTCGGAGATCCTGCGCAGGCACGGCTTTGACCCGCTCCCCATCTACCATTCCTCGGAGGACGAGAGCGACCCGGCACAGTACCCGCTCAAGCTGACGGCGGGCGGCCGGCTCCCCTATCACTTCCACTCCCGCTTTCAGAACAGCGCCATCAAAAAGACATTTCGGCCGGAGTCCATGGCTGATCTGAACCCAAAGGATGCCCGGAAACTGAAAATTCAGCAGGGCGATTCCATCCGTGTCACCACCACGGCAGGCTCTATTTTCCTGAAAGCAAACCTGACCCACACCGTTGAGCCGGGAGCGGTGTTCATCTATCAGGACTACCCGGATGCGGACGTAAACAGCATCATTTCGCCGGAACACCTGGACCCGATCTCCGGCTTTCCGGGCTATCGCAGCCTGCGCTGCCGGGTGGAGCGGGTAAAGGAGGTGCTGGCATGAGAGAACCGGAAGTGTTGCACATCTTCTTCAATTTTCACCCGGAATTGTGCACCGGGTGCGGTGCGTGCGTGGCCGCCTGCATGGATGAACACAGCGACTTCACCTGCTGTGTCCGCCATCTATACCGGCAGGAAAAGCGGACCAAGCACGGTTGGAAACTGGAGTGGTGCTCGGTAGCCTGTTTGCACTGCGAAGCGTCGTCCTGCGCCAAGGTATGTCCCAAAAAGTGCTTCTCTCAGGACGCGGAGACCGGCACCATTCAGTTGGACAGCACCGCCTGCATCGGCTGCGGTGCCTGCAAGCAGGTCTGTCCCTTTGATGCCATCACACTGACTGCGGACAGAAAGGCGGATAAGTGCGATGGTTGCATCCGGCGTCTGCGGGAGGGGCTTCTGCCCCGGTGCGTAGATGCCTGTCCCCAGGCGGCCATCACCATCGACGACCGCCCCGCCCTGCGGGAAAAGTCACACACGGAAATGATCGACTGGCTTCAGGAAAAGAAGGCCGCTGAGCTCTAAAGATCTCAGCGGCCTTTCCCGTTTGAATGGAACAGTGGGATCACTTGGACACCGGCGCTCCCGCCTTCGTGGCTGTGCGGACCGCTATGCCTCCCAACAGCATCCCGATCACGACCGATGCCAGCACATCTGACGGAAAGTGAACGTAGAGATAAAGCCGGGAAAAGCCGATCAGCACCGCCAGCGGGATCGCCGCC
>CALEQS010000250.1 GCA_937907975.1 uncultured Clostridia bacterium
GACCCAGTTTTTTGCGCCGAAGAGACGGCTGCCCAGCAGCAGGTTGAAGGCCAGCAGGGCAATGGCGAAAGCGGCCACCGGCCAGCGCAGCTTTTTCGCTGTGGTGAGGTTGCGCAGCACCAATGACAGCGCAAAGAAGAAGAACAGCCCCATGCCCATACACATGAGCTGCTTGTAGAGGTCGCCGGGGGCCTTGTTGGCTGTCACCGTCATGCACAGTGTGGTGAGGAAAAAGGCCAGCGTCTCGATCTCAAAACCTGTGCGCCGCAGAATGCGGTAGAAGCTGTAAATGAGCCACATGACCAGGCAGAGCATCGCAAAGGTGACCGTGATCTGCACGCCGGACTCCGCGCCGTAGGCGATGAGCAGCTCCGTGCACAGCACGACCTGGATGAGCGTGAGCAGCAGCAGGTTGATGCCCGGAGAGATCTTCCGCCCCGGACGGGTGCGCTTCTTCGCCTGTGCCAGCTCCTCGGCGGCGGTGCTGGCTGTGAATGTGACCTCCACACCGCCCATGTTGATGATGTCTCCGCTCTGGATGGGCATATGCTCCTGCGGGGCGACCTCCTGATCGTTGACGGTCAGACCGTTCTTGGAGTTCAGGGCATAGACGCTCCACTGCCCCTTCTCATCCCGGAGAAAGGCGGCGTGGCTGCGGGAGACGGTGGGGGACTGGAGCACCACATCGCTGCGCCGGGAGCGGCCGACGGTGTTCTCCCAGTGGTGAAATTCACCGTAGTCGCCGTCAGGCAGTGTGAGTCTGCCCCATGTCTCCCGTTCGATCCTGCCCCGCAGCAGGCTGATGGCACAGCGGACCACCAACAGCACGGATAGAATGGGCAGCAGGATACAGCAGATCACGCTCAATGCGCTGATGACCGGGGAACTCTGCCCCGCAAGGCCGCTGAGGGCCTCTTGTAAACTGGAAAGATTCATTGGAACCTCCTTGTGTACTATCTTACATCTTAATCATAGCACATTTTGGGGCGAAAAAAAGAGAGAAATGGTTAATTCTTTCTGTATTTGCCGGGGCGGCACGGGAATACAGTGGACTTTAGGCGGGGATTGTGTTAAAATCACTTTTAAACTAGGCGTTTTATGCAGAGGAGGATGCGGCATATGGCAGGAACACTGATCGTGCTGGAGGGGACGGACGGCTCGGGAAAGTCCACCCAGTTTGCCCGGCTGAAGGGGCGGCTCTCCGCACAGGGGACGCAGTTCCAGTGCCTGAAATTTCCCCAGTATGAGGAGGAGTCCTCCGCACTGATCCGTATGTACCTGGCCGGTGAGTTCGGCTCCCACCCCAGCGATGTGAACGGCTATGCGGCCTCCGCTTTTTATGCCGTTGACCGCTATGCTTCCTATAAAAAAGTTTGGGGCGAGTGGTATGAGCAGGGCGGGCTGGTGCTGGCTGACCGTTACACCACCTCCAATGCCATCCACCAGGCATCCAAGGTGCCGCCGGAGGAGCGGGAGGATTTCTTCCGCTGGCTGTACGATTTTGAGTATCAGAAGCTGGGGCTGCCAAAGCCGGATCTGGTGGTCTATCTGGATGTGCCCACCGAGGCCAGCGTCCATATGCTCCGCGCCCGAGAGGAGCAGACCAACACCCACGCCGACATCCACGAGCAGGACACCGCCTATCTGCGCACCTGCCGGGAGAGCGGCCGTCAGGCCGCCGAGGTGCTGGGCTGGTATCAGGTGCAGTGCGTTCGGAATGATAAGTTGCGCTCCATTGAGAGTATCCACACGGAGATCTGGCAGCAGGTGGAATCCCTGCTGAATGGAAAGGGAGAATAACTATGGTTTGTGTCCTGCTGGCGGACGGATTTGAGGAGTCCGAGGCCGTTGTCCCTGTGGATCTGCTCCGCCGGGGCGGGGTGGAGGTCACACTGGCCGGTGTGCGGTCACTGACTGTGCAGAGCAGTCATGCCCTCACGGTCACGGCGGACTGCCTGCTGAGCGAGGTCGCACCGGAACAGGTCGAAATGGTGTTTGTGCCCGGCGGTCTTGGCGGTGTCAACAACCTGCTGGCCGAGCCCCGTGTGGCCGATTTTCTGCGCAGATGCTTTGAATTGGAAAAATATGCTGCCGCTATCTGTGCCGGCCCTACGGTGCTGTCCCGGCTGGGGCTGATCGACGGGAAAAAGGCCACCTGTTACCCCACCTGCACACAGCTTCTGCCCCCGGCGGTTTATCAGCCGGGTGAAATCGTGGTACAGGACGGCAGGCTGCTCACCGGTGAGGCGGCGGGCAGTGCCTTTGATCTGGGCCTTGCCATGCTGACGGCGCTGAAGGGAGAGAAAACGGCGGATGAGGTGCGCGCGAGCGTCTGCTATCGTGGATAAGACCGCATTCCGCACTGAGCTGAAGCGGCGGGAGGCCGCGCTCACGGCGGAAGAACGACAAATCAGTGATGCACGGTTGAGAGAGCGCTTTCTGGCGAACCCCATTGTGTGCTCTGCTCAGACCATCCTGCTGTTCGCGGGCATGGGGGCGGAGGTGGACACCGCGCCGCTGCTGGAGCATCTGGCCCAGGCGGCCAGGCAGATCCTTCTGCCCCGCTGTCTGCCTGGCCACGGGATGGAGGCGCGGCTCTATGATCCCGCAAGGCTGGTGCGACACCGTTATGGTATGCTGGAGCCTGACACGACCTGCCCGGTGGTGGAGCGCTCCGAGATCGACCTGATCCTCGTGCCTGCGCTGTGCTATGATGCACACTGTATGCGCATGGGCCGGGGCGGCGGCTTCTATGACCGCTATCTTGCCGGTTATACCGGGCACACCATCGGCCTGTGCCGGGATGCCCTGCTCTGTGCGGCAGTGCCTGCGGATGACTGGGACAGGCCGGTGGAACTGGTGCTGACGGAAACGCGCCGGTTTGTGCATGAGAATAGAAGATAACAGCGGCATGGGCCGTTTGAGATAAAGTGACAAGATAAAGCCCCACGACAGGAGTGATGATATGGCTTTCGACCCTAATGATGATTTTGGAATGGATGATTTCAATTTTGACGATTTTGATTTCAATATCGAGGATTATACCAGCCAGGTGGATTTCGACGGCGGCAAAGGTGCGGCCGATCCCCAGGCACCGGAGGACGATGATGCTTCCGGTGATACAGGTGAGTACACCCCGGTGAGAAGGAGTGAAGAGCGCGTGCACCCTCAGCGCAAGCATACGAGAAAACCTGTCAAACAAAAGAAACAGAAGCAGAAACAGGGTGGCAGTGTGCGTGCCATGAGCCGCCTGCTGGTCGTGCTGATCTATCTGCTGGTGGTGTGCATCGCTGCCTATCTGCTGGCCACCTTTGGCTGGCGGTGGGGCAGTGATCTGCTGGCTCTGGATAAGCCGGAGACCAGCGCGACCATTACGCTGGAGGACTCTATGTTCACCACAGAGCAGACCACGGATGATGCGGGCAATGCGCAGACCGTCTATCTTGCGGACATGGATCAGGTCAGTGATCTGCTTGAATCCAACGGCCTCATCGAATATAAGTGGCTTTTCAAGCTCTTTGCAAACTTTACTCATAAGGACACCAAGCTGGCCCCGGGCACCTATGAACTGAACACGACCATGGATTACAGTGCCCTGCTGCGCAATATGCGCGCCAGCTCCGGCAGCCGCACTACGGTCCAGCTGATGATCCGTGAGGGCAGCACCGTTTCCGACATTATTGCTCTGCTGGCGGAGAACAATGTGGCCACGGAGGAAGAACTGAAGGATGCTGCGACGAACTACGACTTCGACTATGATTTCCTCGACAAGTCTACCCTGGGCGAGGAGAACCGTCTGGAAGGCTATCTCTTCCCAGATACCTATGAGTTCTATCAGAACAGCGACGCGGTAACTGCGCTGAATAAGCTGCTTTTCAATTTCCGCAGCAAGATCTACGACAATAACAGCGTCGATCAGGCCAAGCTGGCACAATACAAGGCGGACGGCTATGATCTGCACGACATTCTGACCATCGCCTCCATCATCGAAAAGGAGACGGACGGCAAGGATCAGAACGGCATTTCTTCCGTTATCTATAATCGCCTGAAGAAGAATGGCGGCACCGGCGGCAAGCTGCAGATGGACTCTACGATCTACTATGCGCTGGGCGATACCAGCCGCGAGTTGACGGCGGAGGATCTGACCATTGACAGCCCCTACAACACCTATGCCAACACCGGCCTGCCCAAGGGGCCCATCTGCTGCCCCGGCCTGACTGCGATCCAGGCGGCGCTGTTCCCCAGTGACACGGACGATTATTACTTTGTGCTCGGTGACGACGGCACCACTCATTTCTTCTCTGATTATGACAGCTTCGTGACCTTTAAGAATGCCCAGACCGGCGAGATCCAGGATCAGGAGGATGGCAATGAGGAGGGCTGACCGCAAGCCGGAGCTGCTGGCTCCGGCGGGTGATATGGAGCGGCTGAAAATGGCCGTAGTCTACGGCGCGGACGCCGTCTATCTGGCAGGTACCACCTTCGGGATGCGTGCCTTTGCCGGTAACTTCGATGAGCACACGATTTACGATGCCACCCGTCTCTGTAAAGAGGCGGGTGTGCGCACCCATGTGACCATCAACACCATGCCCCGGGGCGATGAGGTCGCCCATCTGCCGGAGTGGCTGGAGATCATTCAGGACGCCGGAGTGGACGCAGTCATCGTGGCCGATCTGGGTGCGTTCCGCATGGCGGAGAAATACGCCCCCCAGGTGGAGCGCCATATCTCCACTCAGGCCAGTGTCTCCAACCCGGTGACGGCTCAGGCATGGTACGAGATGGGGGCCAAGCGGGTCATTCTGGCCCGGGAACTCAGTCTGGAGGAAGTGGCCGCCATCCGGCGGGGGACTGACCCGGAGCTGGAGATCGAGTCCTTTGTTCACGGCGCCATGTGCGTCAGCTATTCCGGCCGCTGCCTGCTGTCCAACTATATGACTGGCCGGGATGCCAGCCGGGGTGCCTGTGCCCAGCCCTGCCGCTATCAGTATGCCCTGATGGAGGAGAAACGCCCTGGAGAGTATTTCCCGGTGTTTGAGGACGAGAAAGGCACCTATATTATGAACTCCCGGGATATGTGCATGATCGACCATGTGAAGAAACTGATGGACATCGGTCTGGACTCCTTCAAGATCGAAGGCCGGGCCAAGTCCGCCTACTATGCGGCCATCGTCACCGGTGCCTACCGTCATGCCATTGATGCCGCCGCCGATGGCCGGGAACTGGAGCCCATCTGGCGGGACGAGGTGGAAAAGGTTTCTCACCGGCACTATTCCACCGGCTTCTGGTACGGCCAGCCCGGTCAGTTCTATGAGGACGCCCGTTATATCCGGGACTGGCAGGTGTGCGCAATCGTGGAAAGCTGTGATGCGAACGGACTTGCCGCCCTGTCTCTGCGCAATAAGTTTTCCGCCGGTCAGACGGTGGAGGTAGTCGGCCCCAACTGCGCGCCGGTGAGCTTTGAAGCCCCGCTCATGGAGAGCGAGGACGGCCTGCCCCTGCGGGAGCCGAAAACGCCCCAGATGAAATTCAGAATGCAGCTGCCCCATCCCGTCTCCGCACTGAGCATCCTGCGCCGGGCGGTGGATCTGACGCCGGGGAAGGAGCGCGGCTGATGAGTCTGTTTCTCCGCCTGCTGATCCTGACTGCGCTGGAACTGGGACTCGGCATCTTCTGTCTTGCCGATAAAAAGCTCCCGGACAGCTATCGCTTCATCGGCAAACTGCTGATCGGTATGACTGTGATCTCCGCCCTTGCGCTGGCGGCAGTGGCGCTTTTTGCAAAATGAGGAAAAACGGCGGATCATCTGTTGACAATTGCCGTTTTCGTGATAAAATAACAAAGCAATATTGATCTGCCCAGACAGAAAAGAGAGCGTTTTTCCGTCCCAAGCGAGCGGGGGAGGGTGCGAGCCCCGCGGAGTCAGGAACGCGCTTGGCCGTTTTGTCGGACTGCTCTTGTGTGCAGTCAGGGCCGCCCGGGAGGACCGGGCCGTATGAAAACCCGCGTTAAGGGTTACCGAGATGTTCGGCACTGCGCCGGACAAATCAGGGTGGTACCGCGAACGAGCCTTCGCCCCTGACCATGGGGGCGGAGGCTTTTTGATGCCCCTGAGATTTCTGTTTTGGAGGTAATTCCATTGAAAAAGTACGGCGTAAACGACCTGCGTGAGATGTACCTCTCCTTCTTTGAGACGAAGGGTCATCTCCGCCTGCCCAGCTTCTCCCTGATCCCGCAGAATGACGCGTCTCTGCTGCTCATCAACTCCGGCATGGCACCCATGAAGCCTTACTTCACCGGTGAGCAGGAACCCCCGCGTCACCGCGTGACCACCTGTCAGAAGTGCATCCGCACCGGCGACATCGAGAACATCGGCAAGACCGCCCGCCACGGCACCTATTTCGAGATGCTGGGCAACTTCTCCTTCGGTGACTACT
>CALEQS010000251.1 GCA_937907975.1 uncultured Clostridia bacterium
CTTCAAGGCCATCATCAACGGCGAGATGGACGATTATCCCGAGCTGGCCTTCTTCAATGTGGGCACCATTGAGGACGTCAAGAAGAAAGCCGGGCAGCTGACCGCTGAGAACTGACGATTCGGGGTGCGAAGATGAAAACTTTCACTCTGCGGATCTCATCCATTCGCCGGGACTTTTACACCGGCCCCTGCGAATCGCTGGTGTTCACCACGCTGGACGGCATGGTGGGCATTCTGGCCGACCATGTGCCGACGGTGTACGCCGTCAGCGCCGGCGAGCTCCGCTTCACCGTGAACGGTGAGACGAAGGAGCTGGCCGTAGGCGACGGCATGGCCCGTGTGGCCGGCGACAAGGTGACCATTCTGGTGGACTTTGCCGAGCTGGCCTCCGAGATTGATGCCATCCGCGCCGAGGCCGCCAAGGAGCGCGCCGAGGCCCTCATCAAGGCCCGCAAGGATGACCAGACCGTCGCCAACGCCGAAGCTGCCCTGAGTCGCGCCATGGCCCGGCTCAAGGTCGCAAAAAAAGCGAAGCGGTAAACAAAATGATCAACAAAAACGGTTCGAGTCCAAAACTCGAACCGTTTTTTCGTCAGGTGAACATCAGAAGAATGCCCCTGTGGCTTCATGGCGGGTGCTTGCCCCCGCCCTACACTGGATTTGAAAGCCTTCCGCTCTAAGACTTGGCTCCCCCAGAGGGGGAGCCAAGTCCAAACCTGCAAGCTGTCAGCGCCGCACCTAAGGCTTCCCCCCGGGGGGTGAGCCCGAAACAGGAATGCGCTGGCGGCGCATTCCCGGGCGAGTACAGTAAACCGCCGTAGGCGCTCCACAGAAAAGGCTGGCACGGCGGAGCCGTGACTGATGAGGGGGCAGGTCCAGGATGGCTTTCCTTTCGTCGCCACCTCATCCGTCATTTGCTTCGCAAATGCCACCTTCCCCTCAAGGGGAAGGCTTCGGCAGCCCTCTGCAAGCTTGCAGTCTGTCATCCTGAGCGAAGCGAAGGATCTTAAAACACCTGTCTCCGACATGGAGCATACTTCTTGTAGAAAGTCTGTGCTGTAAGATTCTTCGGTCGCTGACGCTCCTTCAGAATGACGCAGAGGGACAGATGCGTCCTCCGAATGGCACAAAAGCTGTTCGGCAAAACAGCATTTGTATTCCCACGCAAAAAGGGCTGGCACCTATGCAGGTGCCAGCCCTTTTATAATACCTCTTTATTGCTCCGTAAACCGGGACAGGAACTGCTTTGTACGCTCTTCCTTCGGGTGATTGATGATCTCCCTGGAGTCGCCCTGCTCCACCACAACGCCGCCGTCCATGAAGATGACCTGATCGGCCACATCCCGGGCGAAGGCCATCTCGTGGGTCACGATAATCATAGTGGTGTTCTGGTCCGCCAGACCGCGGATGACCCGCAGCACCTCGCCGGTGAGCTCAGGGTCCAGCGCGGAGGTGGGCTCGTCGAAGCACAGGATGTCCGGCTTCATGGCCAGTGCCCGGGCGATAGCCACCCGCTGCTGCTGTCCGCCGGAGAGCTGATAGGGGTAGTTGTCCACCTTGTCCCCCAGGCCCACCTGCTCCAGATATTCCCGGGCCTCACGCTCCAGCTGAGCGTGGATCTCCTTGCGGTTCTGCTTGTAGTCCGGCCGCTCCTTCGCCGCCAGCTCCGGGGCCAGCATGACGTTTTTCAGCGCCGTGTACTGGGGGAACAGGTTGAAGGACTGGAACACAAAGCCAAAGTGCAGGCGCTTTTTGCGCATCTCCCGATCCTTCTGGGTGGCCGGGTCGTCGGCATCGAAAATGACCTCGTCATTGACCAGCACCTGTCCCTTCGTGGCCTTTTCCAGCATATTGATGCACCGCAGCAGCGTGGTCTTGCCGCTGCCGGAGGAGCCGATGATAGAGACCACCTGCCCCTGCTCCAGCGAAAAGCTGATACCCTTCAGCACCTCAGTGCTGCCGAAGGATTTGCAGATATTTTTGACCTCAAGAATAGACATAGTGTCCACCTCCTCAGCGGAAATAATCCAGTTTCTTCTCCAGCCGTCCCAGCAGCAGCGTCACCACGGCGGTAAACAGCAGGTAGTAGATCGCCGTGAAGAACAGCGGCCAGATGGCACCGGAGATGCCCTGATTGCCCTTCATGAAGGACTGGCCCGCCCAGATGAGCTCCTGCAGGGCGATGATGCGGGAGAGGGAGGTGTCCTTAACCAGAGTGATGATCTCGTTGGACATGGGGGGCACGATGCGCTGGATCATCTGAAGCAGCGTGACCTTGAAGAAGATCTGGGTCTTGGTCATGCCAAGCACCAGACCGGCCTCCTGCTGGCCCTTTGGCACCCCCTGAATGCCGCCCCGGTAGATCTCGGAAAAGTAGCAGGCATAGTTGATGATGAAGGAGATCGCTGCGGCAGTGAAACGGCCTGTCTCTCCGCTGCCCCAGATGTTGTTTTTGAGCACCATACCGGGGAAGTAGTAGAAGATCAGCAGCTGGATCATCAGCGGCGTGCCACGCACCACCCAGACAATGAAGCGGCACAGCAGGCTCAGCGGCTTGAAGCTGGAGCCGGAGCCGAAGGAGATGACGAGGCCCAGCGGAAGCGCACCGATCAACGTCACAAAAAACAGCTTCAGGGTCTGAAGAAAGCCCACATTCAGGGCGTTGATGACGATGGGGAATTGCTGTTGTATCAGTTCCATGAACTCACCT
>CALEQS010000252.1 GCA_937907975.1 uncultured Clostridia bacterium
TGGATACTATGATAATGTCAATAGTACTAATCAGTACTTTGTGAGGGTGTCCCTATGTACTTTCCAAGACTCCGGGATCTGCGGGAGGATGCGGACCTGTCTCAAAAGCAGGTCGCAGAGATCCTGCATATACAACAGACGGTATATTCCCGCTATGAGCGCGGCTATCAGACGATCCCGGTGGAGCATCTGCTTGTGCTGGCGGATTATTATCGTGTATCAGTAGATTATCTGCTGGGCAGAACGAACCGGATGCGGTAAATTATATCAATAAAAAGCGAGCGCACTGCAACGCAGTGCGCTCATTTTCTGTTATGGGGGATTTACTGCACTTCTTCGCAGGAGACGGTGTAGGTGACGGCGCTGCCGTTGACCTCGGGGGCGGCGGTCATGGTGCCGTTGCCGGTGAGGGTCTTGGCGGCGGCCTCTGCCTTGGCGGCCTCGGCGGCCTTGGGGTCGACCCAGGTGCCGTCGGCCTTGGCTTTGCGCTCGGTCAGGAAGGCCTTGGCCTGAGCGGGGAAGCAGATATAGCTCATGACGTCCTCGTCGCTCTTGGCCAGATCGCCCAGCTCCTTGCGGGCGTCCTCAAACATGGTGGAGGGGGCGGAGTCGGCCACGCGGCAGTCGATGGGCTTCTCGTCGCCCAGGATCTGCTTGGCCAGCTCCTCATTCACGGGGGCGGGGGGATTGCCGTACTCGCCGCGGAAGTAGGCCTTCACTTCCTTGCTGACCGCCTTGTAGGGGCCGGCGATGCAGTTCATGACGGCCTGAGTGCCCACCATCTGGCTCATGGGGGTGACCAGCGGAGGATAACCCAGATCGGCGCGGACCTTTGGGATCTCCACCAGAGCGGCGTCAAACTTGTCCATGGCGTGCAGATCGGTCAGGTTGGCGATCATGTTGGACAGCATACCGCCGGGCACCTTGTAGACCAGCGCCTGAGAGTCAGTGGACAGGCTCTTGGGGTTCAGGGTGCCGTCCTTCACATAGCCCTCCTTGATGGGCTTGAAGAAGTCGTTGACCTCCTTGAGCACCTTCTCGTTCAGCCCGGTCTCAATGCCCATCTGCTCCAGGGCGTAGAACATGGTCTCGGTGGCGGGCTGGCTGGTGCCGCCGGAGAAGCAGGAGGTGGCGGTATCAATGACATCGATGCCGGACTCGATGGCCTTGGTGTAGGTCATATAGGCCATGCCGGTGGTGCAGTGGGTGTGCAGAATGACGGGCATATCGCCCACGGCGTCCTTGATGCCCTTGATGAGGTTTTCCGCCTC
>CALEQS010000253.1 GCA_937907975.1 uncultured Clostridia bacterium
CCTGCGTGAAGGCGGATGTGAAGTGCGCCCGGGAGCGTGGGAGTAATGTCCCCGGCGGCCCCGTTACCGGCCATCTCAGTGAGAAATGAGAGTGGAACCGCGGTTTTGATGAATTTTACCGCCTCTTGCCTTTGGCAGGAGGCGGTTTTCTTTTTGCCCGCATCCGCTTTCGATGATAAGGAGCGATCGAATCCCATGGCCAACCGTTTAACTGAACTTCTGGCGGCCTATCAGGCCCGCGACCCGGCGGCCCGGAGCAAGCTGGAGATCTTCCTGCTCTATCCCGGCGTCCACGCCATCATCCGGCATCGGATCGCGCATTTTTTCTATGAGCACAAGCTGTTCTTTCTGGCTCGGCTGGAGTCCCAGTGGAACCGCAAGCGCACCGGCATTGAGATCCACCCCGGCGCCAAAATCGGCCGCCGCTTTGTGATCGACCATGGCATGGGCATCGTCATCGGCGAGACCGCCGAGATCGGCGACGACGTCCTGCTCTACCACGGCGTCACGCTGGGCGGCACCGGCAAAGATAAGGGCAAGCGCCACCCGACGATCGGCAACAATGTGTTGATCGGCTGCGGCGCCAAGGTGCTGGGCCCCTTCAAGGTGGGGGACGGCGCCCGTGTGGCGGCCAACTCCGTTGTGCTGTCCGAGGTGCCGGAAAATGCCACTGTGGTGGGCGTGCCCGGCAAAGTGGTGCGCATCGGCGACCAGAAGGTCCATTACGCCGACAATGTGGATCAGATCCACGATGTGATCGACCCGATGGATCGGGCTGTCCAGACCCTTCAGGAGCGTGTGGACGCGCTGGAGCGGCAGCTGGCTGAAAAGTGAGTATTCTATCTAATATAACGAACAACATTGTGAAGGAGCAAAGACAATGAAACTGTATAATTCTCTGTCCCACCGCAAGGAAGAGTTTGTCCCCAATGAGCCGGGCAAGGTGAAAATGTACACCTGCGGCCCCACCGTTTATCACTTTGCCCATATCGGCAACCTGCGCAGCTATATCATGGAGGATGTGCTTGAGAAGTACCTGCGTTACTCCGGCTACGACGTGAAGCGCGTGATGAATATTACCGATGTGGGCCATCTGTCCAGCGATGCCGACACCGGCGAGGACAAAATGCTCAAGGGCGCCAAGCGGGAGCACAAGACGGTCATGGAGATCGCCAAGTACTACACCGACGCCTTTTTTGCTGACTGCGCCAAACTGAACATCAAGACTCCTGACGTGGTTCAGCCCGCCACCGGCTGCATCGACGACTTTATCAAGGTCATCTCCAAGCTGCTGGATACCGGTTATGCCTATATCGCCGGCGGCAATGTCTACTTTGACACCAGCAAGCTGGAGCGCTACTATGTGTTCCAGGATTTTGACCAGGAGGATCTGGCCGTGGGTGTCCGGGACGATGTGGAGGCCGATCAGAATAAGCGCAATAAGGCGGATTTTGTGCTCTGGTTCACCAAATCCAAGTTCGAGGATCAGGCACTGAAATGGGATTCCCCCTGGGGCGTCGGCTATCCCGGCTGGCACATTGAGTGCTCCTGCATCAGCATGAAGTACCTGGGTGAGTATCTGGATATTCACTGCGGCGGCATCGACAACGCCTTCCCGCACCATACCAATGAGATCGCCCAGAGTGAGGCCTATCTGGGCCATAAGTGGTGCAACTACTGGTTCCATGTCCACCACCTGAACACCAACCATGGCAAGATGTCCAAGTCCAGCGGCGAGTTCCTGACGGTCTCCCTGCTGGAGGAGAAGGGCTATGATCCGCTGGCCTACCGCCTGTTCTGCCTGCAGAGCCACTACCGTAAGACGCTGGTGTTCTCCTATGAGAATCTGGACAATGCGGCCAAGGCCTACCGCAAGCTGGTAGATAAGATCGCCGCGCTGGACCCCAAGGATGCCACCCCTGTGGATGCCGAGGCGGAGACTGCACTGCGGGAGAAGTTCAGGGCTGCTCTGGATAATGACCTGAATACCGCGCTGGCGGTGACCTCCCTCTATGACGTGCTCAAGGCCAAAACCAGCGACAGCACCAAGCTGGCCATGCTGGGCGAGATCGACTCCGTGCTGGGTCTGGGCCTGCTGCCTGCGGCCGAGAAGGTGCGTGCCGCCAAGCCCAAGGCCGCAGCCGGCCAGACCGAGGCCGTGTTCGGCGAGGGTGACCCGGAGATCGACGCGTTGGTGCTCCAGCGCCAGCAGGCCCGGAAGGAGAAAAACTGGGCTGAGGCCGACCGTATCCGCGATGAACTGACGAGCATGGGCATCACGCTGGTGGACACCAAAGAGGGCGTCCATTGGAGCCGCAGCTGAGGAGGCTCCACGCAGACCATGTTACCCGAAAACGAGCAACGCATCCGCGCACTGTGCGGGGACTGCGCTCTGGCAGATCAGATTTTAAACATCATTGACGAGGATGCCCAGCTTCGGCGGGCGGAGCTGGCCCAGCGCCAAACCGAGGGCCTGAAGCGGGCCCGGGAGCAGGGCACCCAGCTGGGGCGTCCGCCCATCAAGCGGCCGCGGAAATTCCGCTCCATTTACCGCGCCTTTCAGCAGGGCGAGATCAGTGCCCGGGTCGCGTCCCAGCAGCTGGGCGTGTCCCCCGGCACCTTCAAGCGCTGGGTGGCGGAAGAACGACAACAATAAAAACGAGGGCTATTCCATGTGGAATAGCCCTCGTTTTTATAAGAAAAGGGCCTGACGATTTGTCAGGCCCTTTTTTGATCTGTTAACTGAAAATACGGCGGATCGTGATGATGCTCTTGTAGGTGACGCTACTGTAAGTAATGCCATAGTTCTTGCCAAGTGCACTAATGATCTGGCCGTTGCCCACATAGATGCCGACGTGGTGGTTATAGCACACGATGTCGCCGGGCTGAATGTCGGACAGGCTGACGGACTTGCCGTAGCTGCGCTGAGCACTGGAGGAGTGGGGCAGGGAATAGCCAAAGCGGGCATAGACCTGCATCACGAAGCCGGAGCAGTCCACACCGCCTGTCAGGCTGGTGCCGCCCCACACATAGGGGTTGCCGTAGAACTGCTGTGCATAGCTGGCCACTGCGCTTCCGGTGCCGCCGCTGACCGTACTGCCGCCCTCGTAGCTGGATGCAGATCCGGCAGAGAAGCTGGTGCGGTTGGAAGCGGTGCTCTTCGTGGAAGAAGAGGAAGCACTGGAGCTGCTGTGGGAGATCACGGTAGCAGGACCGTCGGAAGCGGTGGTGAAGGACGCGTCGATGTAGCCCTCAGTGCCGTCATAAGTCACCTTATACCAGTCACCAACCTTGCCGCTGACCGCAACGACGATGCCGTTGGCGATCTGGCCCAGGCTGTCAGCCGAGGTGTCGGCACTCTTGCGCAGGGTCAGAGAAGAAGCGGTGATCTGAGCAAAGCTGGGGTAGTTCTGGTAGCCGTCTGCGGTGGTGGCACTTACATACGCGCCGCTCACATAGCCAACCAGTCCGTTGTAGTTGACCTGATACCAGCTGCCATAGCTGCCGCATACTGTGAGCACTGTGCCCTCGGGGATCACTGCCAGCTGGGCAAAGGCCGTGCCCGCGCCCGCCCGGAGGGTCAGGGAGGAAGCAGTGACCTGAATGTAGCCCTCAGTGACGTTTTCGCTGAAGCTCACATAGTCAGCGCTTACATAGCCGCTCTGGCCGTTGAATACGGCGCCGTACCAGCCGTCGCCGTTGTCGGCGGTGATCTGGAAGGTGGCACCGGCGGGAAGGCTGGTCAGCACACCGGCTTCCGTACTGGCCTCGCTGCGCAGACTCAGGGAGTCGGCGCTGACAGTGCCGTAGCCGATGCACTGGGAGTCGTTCTCCGTGGAGAGAAGTTTCTTCTCCATATAGCCGGTCAGTGTGCCGTCGGTGACCTGATACCAGTCGCCGATGCTGTCCATGATGTTCAGCGTCGTGTCCGCCTGAAGCAGGGCCAGAATGTTGCTGCTGCTGTCCGCCTGTTCCCGCAGGATGACCGCGGAACGGGTGGTCACGCCGACGGCCATGGGATTGACATAGAGATAGTCGCTGGAAATATAACCGGTATAATTGCTGGTTCCGTCAGAGTAGCCCACCTGGATCCAGCCCTCCAGGCTGTCATCCAGAATGGTGACCACGCTGTCCGCGTCGATCTGGGTGAGCACAGCAGAATCCGTGCTGGGTTCGCTGCGCAGATTTACGCCGCCCTCCGTCAGCGTCGCGGTGCGGGTGACACCGGCAGAATTGACTGCGGCGTTTCCGGCGGCGGTGCCGATGGTGACCAGATCACGGCTGACGTAACCGCTCAGCTGTTCGCCGTCAGAGTCGGTGAAGCTCACCTGATACCAATTGTCGTTGCTGGAATCCAGAATTTCAAGCGTGTCGCCCTGGTTCAGTACGCCGATCTCTTCCGAGTCGGTGCTGGGCTGGCTTCTCAGCCGGACGCTGTCTCCCGTCACACTGCCGGGCTGAGCGGCACTGGCAGAGAAGGTGATGGCGCCAACCATCAAAGTGGCCGTGAGCGATGCTCCGGCAACACGAGTGAGAATGCGTTGGATTCGGTTCATGTAAAACCTCCGTAGTGATACGCAGGTAAGGGAAAGCTCCGCTTATTTGGAGGTAAGCGCCCGCTTCAGCCAGACGTCGCCCAAGTCCATCGCGGCGTAGAGGCTGGTTTTTTCACTTTTGCGGACGACCCGGTCCCGGCTCTTCAGGTCGGGGTCGGTGAGCTGGAGCTGGACAGCGACCTTGGTGGCCACCTCCATATCCTTTACCTTTTCGGTGGATAGGATCTGAAGCATGATGATATAGGGATCGGCCATGCTTCCGTAGTAAATCAGATTGTCCTTCCGGCGAAGGGGATGACCTTTGTAGGTCAGGGGAAGGGTTTTGGACTCAGCCATGAAAGTACCTCCTGAATTTGTAACCAATTGTAACAGATTGTTTCTAACTTGTCAACACTGCCGCCGAGGACGGAACCTGACGGGGCGTGCCGACGCTTGTCAGGGCGTGAAAAAGCTTGTCGCGGAAAGAAAAAACACGGCGAGCGATTTCTCCCGGACAATCAAACAGGGCCGTCCTTTTGGGGACGACCCTGGGTTTGACTCAATTCGATCAGACGTCCAGATAATAACGGACCAGTTCCTGCAGCAGCTCGTCCCGATCCAGCTTGCGGATCAGAGTGCGTGCGTTGTTGAAATTGGTGATATAGGTGGGATCTTCCGAGAGAATATAGCCGACGATCTGGTTGATCGGGTTATAGCCCTTCTGCTGAAGGGAGTTATAGACCTGGGAAAGGATCTCACGAATGTCAAGGGTATCGTCTGCAGGGAGATCAAAACGACGGGTATAATCGGACATGGGTAACACCTCCTGCGTTGTCAGACAAAGACAACACCTATCACATGTACACAGTATTCTATAACATTTTTTTCGGATTGTAAAGAGTGAAACCGGGTTTTGTTGCCAATTCGTCTCCGGAATTTCGTTGATTTGCAGTGGAAAGCGCAGGTTTGAAGTTCGCTTTGCCTTACACTGCGCAAAAACCGGGCCGCTCATGCACAGAGCGGCCCGGTCTGTTTCGTGGAAAATGGTTTTGCGGTGTACCCAGCGAGGCACATCCTGTGGAAGGTCCGTGCTTTTGCGTACCTCAGCGCAGCACTGCGCCCTTTTCCCGCTCCAGCGCGGCCAGAATGGCCTTCACGTCCTCGTCGGACTCGGCGTCGGTCAGGGTGTGATCCTCGCTTCTGAGCTTCAGGGAGAAGGCCACGCTCTTCTTGCCGGCGGGAATGGGAGCGCCGGTGTAGATGTCAAACAGCGCGATCTCCTTCACCAGGCCCTTGCCGCTCTTGGCGATGCAGGTCTCCAGCTCACCGACCGGCAGATCGGCATCGCAGACCACAGCGATGTCCCGGGCCACGGAGGGATACTTGGGCAGGGGCTTATAGGTGATCTCGGTGTGCTCCAGCGCCAGCAGGGCGGTGAAGTCCAGACGGGCCAGATACATCCGGTTGGTCACGTCGTAATTCTTGGCCACCAGCGGGTGGATCTCGCCCAGTGTACCGATGACCTGGCCGTTCACGGCCACATCGGCGCAGCGGCCGGGATGGAAAGCGGGGCGCTCGGCATTGGCGGTGTAGCTGACGCCGTCTACGCGGAAGGCCTTCAGAACGGCTTCCACGGCACCCTTCAGGCGGAAGAAGTCCATGCCGCCGCCGTAGGCACCCAGGATCAGGTCCTGACGCTCATCGGCCATGGCAGTGTCTTTCCGCTTGCCATAGATGCGGGCCAGCTCATAGAGCATCGCCTTGGGATTGTGGTAGTGCTCGTTGCGGGCCAGCACCTCCAGCATGGAGGGAACGGCAGTGGTGCGCATGATGGAGGTGTCCTCGCCCAGCGGGTTCAGAATGCGGATGCTGTCGCGCTTGGGGGAGTCGACGGGCATACGCACCTTGTCGTAATAGCTGGGGGAGATGAAGGAATAAGTCATGATCTCGCTGTAGCCCAGACTGCGGCAGGTGGAGGTGGCCAGCACCTCGGCCTTCTGCTTGGCATTCAGACCGCCGCGGGTGGTCTGGCCGCGCATCAGGGTGACAGGCAGGTTGTTGTAGCCAAAGAACCGGGCGACCTCCTCGGCGATGTCGGAGTAGTGCTCCACATCGGAACGCCAGGAGGGGACAATGATGGTGTCGCCGTCCATGGTGAAGCCCAGACGCAGAAGGATCTCGATCATGGTCTCCTTGGAGATGTCGGTGCCCAGCAGGCCGTTGATCTTGTCAGGCTCCAGCAGAACGGTGGTGGGGTTCTTGTCAGCGGCGATCACGTCGATCACGCCATCCACAACCTCGCCTGCACCCAGCAGCTCCACCAGTTCGCAGGCGCGCTGTACGCCCAGATAGGTGTTCATGGGGTCAAGCCCCTTCTCGTAGCGGCCGGAAGCCTCGGTACGCATACCCAGTGCAGTGGCGGTGCGGCGTACGGAGACACCGTTGAAGTTGGCGGACTCAAAGATCACGGCGGCGGTGTCGCCCACGATCTCGGAGTTGGCGCCGCCCATGACGCCGGCCACGCAGACGGGTTTATTCTCGTCGCAGATGCACAGCATACTGGTAGTCAGTTTGCGCTCATTGCCGTCCAGCGTCTGGATGCTCTCACCCTCACGGGCGGTGCGGATGATCAGCTTGCCGCCCTCCACGCAGCTGAAGTCAAAGGCATGCATGGGCTGGCCGTACTCCAGCATGACGTAGTTGGTGATGTCCACGATGTTGTTGATGGGGCGCACGCCGGAGGCGCGCAGACGCTCCCGCATCCACTTGGGGGAGGGGGCGATCTTGACGTTCTTTACCATACGGGCGGTGTAGCGGGGGCAGAGCGCGGAATCTTCAATCTCCACGTCCAGATCCTCCATGACGCTGCCGCCGCAGCCCTTCACCTCAGGGGTGTGCAGCTTCAGGGGCTGCAGGAAGGTGGCGGAGGCCTCCCGGGCCAGACCGATCACGGACAGGCAGTCCGGGCGGTTGGGGGTGATCTCAAACTCCACCACATGGTCGTCCATGCCGATGATGGGCTTGATGTCATCGCCGGGGGCAATGCCATCTTCATTCAGAATGAAAATGCCGTCTGGAATGCAGTTGGGGAACTCCTTCTGCTCGGCGTGCAGATCGGCCAGCGTGCAGATGATATTGCTGGCGGTGTTCAGCGCCACCATATCGCCCTCATGCAGGTTCTGGAGATTAGTGGTCAGCGTGGCGGTGCCGTCGCCGGTATTCGCAGTGACGGAGAAGGTGGAATAACCGACGGTCTCTACGCTGGTGATTTGAGCGGCAGCTACCTTGCCGAAGATCTTGTGACCGGGCTGAATGTCGGCGGGGATGCTGGGGTGCTCC
>CALEQS010000254.1 GCA_937907975.1 uncultured Clostridia bacterium
CGAGCCGTCTATCGGCCTGCATCCGCTGGATGTGCGGGTGCTGCTGGGCGTTTTCCAGACCCTGCTGGACAGCGGCGCGACCGTCGTGGTCATTGAACACGATCTGGACGTGATCCACAACGCCGACTACGTCATCGACATGGGGCCCGGCGGCGGGGAGTCCGGCGGCCGGATCGTGGCCTGCGGCACGCCTCAGGAGATCCGGGACAACGAAAACAGCGTCACCGGCCGCTACCTGTAACACTCGGGGCGTTAAAATGTCGGATGACGAAAGTTCAACAAAAAAGTGAACGCAAGATGCGAACACGAGCGAGGGAAAGCCATGTATTTTGAATATGGAGAAACAGAGCTCTCCTATCTGCGGCAGAAGGACAAACGCCTCTGCGCAGTCATTGACCGCATCGGCCATATTGACCGCACGGTCGATACGGATCTGTTCTCGTCCGTCGTCCACCATATTGTCGGGCAGCAAATCTCCACCAAGGCGCAGGCGACCGTCTGGGGGCGGATGCAGGATGCGCTGGGCGAGGTGAACGCGGAGACCATTCTCGCGGCGGGAGTGCCCAAACTGCAATCGCTGGGCATGACCTTCCGCAAGGCGGAATACATCACGGACTTTGCGGATAAAGTGCATACCGGCGCATTTGATCTGGGCGCGGTAGAGCGCATGAGTGATAAGGACGCCATCCGGGCATTGAGCGCCTTAAAAGGAATCGGCGTCTGGACAGCGGAGATGATCCTGCTTTTTTGCATGCAGCGCCCGGATATTTTCAGCTATGACGATCTGGCTATCCAGCGCGGACTGCGCATGGTCTACCATCATCGGAAAATCGACCGTAAGCTGTTTGAAAAATACCGCCGCCGCTTTCACCCCTATTGCAGTGTGACGAGCCTGTATCTGTGGGCAGTGGCCGGCGGCGCGATCCCGGAGATGCGGGACTACCAGCCGAGGGCAAAGAAGGAAGAAAAGCAATGACGTTTACGCAGCGGTATGATTCTCCGATGGGCGGGATCCTGCTGGCCGCAGACGAAATCGGGCTGACCGGCGTGTGGTTCGACGGTCAGAAGTACTTTGCCCGGGGACTGCCTGAGGAGCAGACGGGGCGGAATACTCCCGTCCTCTCAGCGGCCAAACGCTGGCTGGATATTTATTTCACCGGAAGAGAGCCGGACTTTATGCCACCGTTGAACCCCATCGGTTCCGAGTTTCAGCGGTCAGTATGGGAACTGCTTTTGCAGATTCCATATGGTCAAACCACGACCTATGGTGCGCTGGCGCAGGAACTGGCGCAGCAGCAGGGGCTTGCCCATATGTCCGCCCAGGCGGTGGGCAGCGCCGTTGGACACAATAAAATTTCCATTCTCATTCCCTGCCACCGGGTGGTCGGCACAAACGGCAGCTTGACCGGTTATGCCGGCGGCGTGGACAGAAAGGTCAGGCTGCTGGAGCTGGAGCACACGGATATGGGCGGACTGTTCGTTCCGCGCAGGGGAACGGCATTGTGAAAAAAATCTTGACATGAACTTTGGGGCAGTTAGCAGGAAACGCCCCGCAGGCTGTGAAATGGACTGCTGCTCCCTGTCAAAACCCGGTTGCTGCGTAATGCGCGACCGGGTATTTTGACAGCTTGAGCGGCAGTTTGTTATAGCGTTTTCATTATAACAGGCAAAACAATTTAGTTATTTGTGCCGTGTGTCTAAAAATGCTATCTTAATGTAGTACGATTGTGCAAATTTTAACAAAGCAGACCACACGAAAGAGAGGGATCCGCGTGTTATCCTGTGATTTTCTGAAGGCGGCGGACATCGGCATCCAGGCCGCGCAAGTCTCCGGCGGGCTGTGTCCTGCGGCGCAGGCACCTGAGCGGAGCGACAAGGTCGTCAAGCTGCGCACCTCCTGCCGCGCCTGCATTTCCAACTGTGGCGTCATCGCCACGGTGAAGAACGGCCGGGTCATCAAGCTGGAGGGCGACCCGGAAAACCGGATGAGCCAGGGGCGCATGTGCGCCAAGGGCCTCTCCGGCATTCAGGCACTCTACAACCCCAACCGCAACAAGTATCCCCTGATCCGGGTCGGAAAGCGGGGAGAAAACAAGTGGAGGCGCATCAGCTGGGACGAGGCCATCGACATCATCGCCCGCAAACTGATGGACATCCGGGCGCAGTACGGCGCGGAGAGCGTGATGTGCTCCACCGGCGGCGGCGGCAACCCCCAGTTCACCAGCACCGCCCGCTTCTGCAACATTTTCGGCACCCCGAACTGGTTTGAACCGGGCTGTTCCCAGTGCTATCTGCCCCGGCAGGTGGCCTACAACATCATGTACGGCGGCACCGATCCCAGCATTGCCGACTCCAACGCCCACGAGATCTACTTCCCCGACGAGACACCTATGAAATGCCTGTGTCTCTGGGGCACCGACCCGTCCTATTCCTGCCCCGGCATGGGCGGCGGCGCGGTGGCGGAGCTGCGCGCCCGGGGCGTAAAAACCGTGGTCATCGACCCCCGCATGACCCCGGATGCGGCCAAAGCCACAGTGTGGCTGCCCATCCGCCCCGGCACCGATGTGGCACTCCAGCTGTGCTGGGTGCGCTATATTCTGGAGCACAAGCTCTACAACGCGGAGTTCGTCATGAAGTGGACGAACCTGCCCTATCTGGTGAACACTCAGACCGGCGAGTGCTGGCGCGCCGCCATGAGCACCCAGAAAGGCGTGCCCGACACCTTCATGGTATGGGACCGGAAGACAAACCGGCCCCAGCCCCTGCCCTATCCATGGAACGACGCCCTTGACCCGGCGCTGGAGGGCAGCTGGGAGGTGGACGGCGTGGTCTACAAGACCGGCTATCAGCTGCTGAAGGAGCGCAGTGCGCCCTACACGCTGGAGGAGGCCGCCCGGATCTGCTGGCTGATGCCGGAAAAAATTGAAGAGGCCATCCGCACCTTCTGCGAGAACAGCCCCAGCGGCCTGTGCATCGGCGTGGCCACCGACCAGAGCCCCAACTCCGTGCAGGCAGCCATGGGCGCGGCGGTCATCGATATGCTGATGGGCAACGTGGAGCAGCCCGGCTCCCTGCTCCAGCGCTTCGGCACCCAGCGCCATGTGTTCTATCCCGGCTTCCCCATCGGCTTCTGCGACCGCAAACTGCCCTATGAGCAGCTGGAAAAGCGGCTGGGCGGCAACGAGTACAAGGGGCTGCATATGTGGCACGCGGCCCACGCCCCCTCCTGCCTTCAGGCGCTCAAGACCGGCAAGCCCTACCCCATCAAGGCGTGGATCGACCGCTCCGGAAACAAGCTGGCAGTGCTGGCCAACGGCAGGGAATGGGTGGAGGCCATGGACAATCTGGATCTGATCGTCCATATGTATATGTATCCCACCTCCTTCTCTGCCTACGCTGACATTCTTCTGCCCACCACCGAGTGGCTGGAGACCAACTACACCATTCCGGTGTGCAACACACTGATCTGCCGTCAGGCGGTGACCCACCTCTATGAGACCATGGATGAGAGCCTCATCTGGTCCAAGCTCACCAAGCGGCTGGGCGAACTGGGCCACGAGGGCTGCGCCAAAGCCTTTGACGCGGAGTACATGGGGCTCGATCTGCCCTACTGGAACACCATGGAGGAGCTGCTGGACCGTCAGGCCGCCTGCGTCGGCATGACCTGGGAGAAATTTAAAAAAGTGGGCATGGCGGAGACGATGCCGCTGGACGTGTGGAAGCACTACTACGTCTACCTTGACCCCGACAAAAAGACCGGCCTGCCCAAGGGCTTCCGCACCGGGTCGAAGAAGTGCGAGATCTACGGCGAGGGCTTCATCAGGCTCTCCCGCACCGGTATGCCGTACAGCGGTGCGAAGCTGCCTGCGGCCAGCAAAGACTATGACCCCCTGCCCTACTACATGGAGCCCAGCGAGAGCCCGCTGCGGGATGATGAGGTAAGCCGCAAATATCCGCTGGTCATGACCAACGGCCGCCTGCCCTACTTCCACCACAGCACCCTGCGCAATGTGCCGTGGCTGCGAGAAATGTATCCCGCTCCGGAGGTGTGGATCAATCCGGCGGACGCGGAGACCTACGGCGTGGCAAACGGCGACTGGATCTGGATCGAATCCCAGCGGGGCCGGATCCGGGGCATCGCCAACCTGACCCAGGGCATCGGCCGGGGCGTGGTGTATATGGAACGCTACTGGAACCCCGAGACGCTGGACACTCCCACCCACGGCTGGCAGGAGATGAACGTCAATATGCTCTCCAAGTCCGCCGCCCCCTACAACGACATTGTGGGCACCTACACCCTCCGGGGCTATCAGGTGCGCATTTACAAGGCGGAGGAGGGCGCGCCCGAGGGCGTGTGGCTCAAGCCGCAGGACTTCAAGCCATGGCTGCCGGAATACTCCGACCCGACGCCTCAGCTTTGAGCGGAAGGGAGCGATAAGACAACATGAAAAAGATAACATTTGTGATCGACCTCGACCGCTGCATCGGCTGCCACGGCTGCCAGATCTCCTGCAAGATGGAGAACGGCGTGGGCCTTGGTGCCTGCCGCAACGAGGTGAAGGACATCGGCCCCACCGGCACCTATCCCGACATTCAGCTCTACTTTCTGCCCGCCATGTGCCAGCACTGCGACAATCCCAGCTGCGTGGCGGTCTGTCCCACCGGCGCGTGCCATCTGGAGCCAGAGGACGGCGTGGTGCGCATTGACCGGGACGTCTGCATCGGCTGCCGCAGCTGTGAGGCCGCCTGCCCCTATCAGGTGAACACCTTCAATCAGGAGCTGCGGGTCATGGACAAGTGCAATATCTGCGCCCAGCTCCGGGCGGTCGGTGAGACGCCCGCCTGCGTGCGCAACTGTCCCGGCCGTGCCCTCCATGTGGGCGACATCAACGACCCGGACAGCGAGGTCTCCCGGCTGCTGCGGGACACCCCCGCCGAATTCATCCACACCCTGCGGGACTTTGGCAACGCGCCCAGCGTACACTACATTCTGCGCAATGCCAAGTGGCAGGACGTCCTGCCGCAGGACTGCAAAACCACGAAAAGGGGGCGCATTTAAATGACGGCGACCACACAGACCGAGGCGCTGAACGCCGCCCGGGCAAACTATTACCGCTTCCTGCGCCGGTTCTATTTTCAGGAGGTGGATGCCCCGCTGTGGGCACAGCTGAAGCAAATGCACATTCCCGCCGACTGTCCCCAGTCCCAGATGGCCCAGGGCTATGAAACGCTGCGCGATTTTCTCGCCCGGCACGACGCGGACATTCTGGGCGAGCTGGCCGCCGACTTCGCCAAGGTATTTCTGGCCTCCGGCGAGTACCAGGGCAAGGGCGCCTTCCCCTATGAGTCCGTCTACACCAGCCGTCAGGGCCTGGTGCGCCAGCAGGCCTGGGAGCAGGTGCGCGGCATCTACGACGCGGCCAGGCTGGCCCTCACCGGCGCCCCCAGTGAGATCATGGAGGATCACATCGCCACCGAGCTGGAATATATGGCCCTTCTGGCGGAGCAGGAAACCGCCGCACCCGCCCAGCAGCTGGATTTTCTGAGACAGCATCTGCTGAACTGGGTGCCCCGGCTGTGCGCGGATATGAAGAAATATGCCCGCACCGATTTCTACAAGGCGGTCGCACTGCTGACGGAGGGTTTCCTCGCCATGGACGCCGAGCTGCTGGAGGAGCGCAGCCAGGGCAATACCGGCAGCTTCCGGCTCACCCATGCTCAGATGAACGTGGTGCTGGCGGAGCTCTCCAAGACCTACCGCATTTTCGCCCCCAAACGCACCGGCAAGCGCGGTCCCGGCGGGCAGGAGATCGTACGCTACGGCGAAATCAGCGCCGTGGAGGAGATCGTCTACGACCGCCCCTCGGATTTCAGCGCCAAGGAGGCCTACTACCCGGTCATCCAGACCATGTTCTACTTCACCAAGGATGAGAGCCGCCAGAGCGAACTGACCGATGAGCGGGGCATTCTGGTGCTGGCCCACCCCTGCGACTGCAACGCCATCCGGCGGCTGGACACCATCTTCCTGCGCAACGGCGGCCAGCCCGACCTGTTCTACGCCCGGCTGCGGGAGAAGGTCAAGCTGGGGCTGCTGGAGTGCGCCCAGAGCTGGGACAACTGCTTCTGCGTCTCCATGGACTCCAATGTGGCGGAGGATTACAGCATCGCCCTGCGGCTGACGGAAGAAGCCTGCCTCGTGCAGGTGAAGGACGCCGCCTTTGCCCCCTGCTTTGCCGGTCAGGCCGAGGCCGGCTTTGAACCGCAGTTCGTGCGCGAAAATCGGCGCAAGGCCAATCTGCCCGTCATTGAATCGACGCAGGACGTCAAACTGGCCTCGTCCCTCCCCTTCTGGGCGGAGTACGACGAAAAGTGCCTGAGCTGCGGCGGCTGCAACACCGTCTGCCCCACCTGCTCCTGCTTTGACACCGTGGACGTCATCTACGACGAGACCAGTCTGGACGGTGAGCGGCGGCGGGTGTGGTCGAGCTGTATGCTGAGTACCTTCACCCAGACCGCCGGCGGCGGCCGGGCCCGGAGCACCGCCGGGGCCAATATGCGCTTCAAGACCCTGCACAAAGTGTACGACTACAAAAAGCGCTTTGACGCGGGGGAAAATATGTGCGTCGGCTGCGGCCGATGCATTGCCCACTGTCCCCGTGAGATCGATTTTCTCGACACCATCAACCGCTTCCACGATGAACTGGACGCGGCCCGGAAGGAGGACTGACCATGGAAAACATCATGCTGCCCAAGCCCCACAAAGTGCTGAGCGTGCAGAAGGAGACGAAGGCGGAGTACACCTTCCGGGTGACCTACGACGACACGCCCCGCCACGGCCAGTTCTTCATGCTGTCCATCCCAAAGGTGGGCGAGGCCCCCATCTCCGTCAGCGGCCGGGGCGAAGGCTATGTGGAATTCACCATCCGCAAGGTGGGCCGGCTCACCGACGGCATCTTCGGCCTGAACGCCGGGGATACGCTGTTCATGCGCGGCCCCTATGGCAACGCCTTCCCGGTGGAGCAGTTTGAGGGCAGAGACCTGGTGGTAATCTGCGGCGGCACCGGCATGGCACCGGTGCGCACCACGCTGAACCACTTCTACGCCCACCCGGAGGTGTGCAGGAGCGTCCACCTCATCACCGGCTTCAAAGATCCCGATTCCGTGCTGTTCACCGAGGAGCTGGAGAAATTCGCCTCGCGCTTCCACACCATCTACTGCCTGGACAACACCGAGGCTTCTGGCTTCCACAAGGGCTTTGTGACCAACTACATCAAGGAGGTGCCCTTCGGCAGCTTTGGGGACTACAATGTGGTCATCGTCGGCCCGCCCGCCATGATGCGCTTCTCCGCACTGGAGTGCATAAAGCAGGGGGCCGCCGCCGAAAAGATCTGGGTATCCTTTGAGCGCAAGATGTCCTGCGCCGTGGGCAAGTGCGGCCACTGCAAGATCAATGAGACCTATGTCTGCCTGGAGGGCCCGGTGTTCAACTACACCAAGGCCCGGGATCTGCTGGACTGACAGCGACAGCTTTTATTGCGCATCACCGGGCGAAAGAAGATAGCAGCGCAAAATATACGGAAACGCAAGACAAGACCTCCGGCCTGGCCGGAGGTCTTGTCCTGGCAGGTGGCTCTCTATACGCTCCAAGGACAAAAATTGCGGATCCTCACACCCGTGCGCAGTGCAAAATGGAATCAGATAACTTGAGCTTTACTGTTCTGGATTTTTCAAAGGATGCAGGATCAGAAGTCCGAGGTTTGGGCTTGCAGTCCAGATGTAGCAGACCGCTGTTGGCCGTTTTGCAGTGGGTGGCAAAATACAAATTTTTCGCCGCTTCTGCGCCGAACATTCGGAATAGTCTCCGCTGTAAGCGGGCATAGTTA
>CALEQS010000255.1 GCA_937907975.1 uncultured Clostridia bacterium
GCGTCCAGTCGTTGCCGGGGTTGGCCTTCAGCCAGTCACGGGCAAACTGCTTGTCAAAGGAAGGCTGGCTGTGGCCCGGCTCATAGCCGTCGGCAGGCCAGAAGCGGGAGGAGTCAGGGGTGAGCATCTCATCGCCCAAAACCATATTTCCATTTTCGTCCAGACCGAACTCAAACTTAGTGTCCGCGATGATGATGCCGCGGCTCAGGGCATACTCGGCGCACTTCTTATAGAGGGCAATGGTGTTGTCGCGCAGCTTGGCGGCGTACTCCGCACCCTTGCCGGGGAAGCGCTTCTCCAGATACTCCACACTCTGCTCATAGGAGATGTTCTCGTCGTGGTCACCGATCTCCGCCTTGGTGCTGGGGGTGTAGATGGGCTCGGGCAGCTTGTCGCTCTCTTTCAGGCCCTCTGGCAGGGTAATGCCGCAGACGGTGCCGTCCTCCTGATAGCTGGCCCAGCCGCTGCCGGTGATATAGCCGCGGACGATGCACTCCACAGGCAGCATCTCCAGCTTGCGGCACATCATGCTCTTACCGGCAAACTTGTCGTTCTGGAAGAACTTGGGCATATCCTTCACGTCCACGGAGAGCATATGGTTCGGAATGATGTTCTTTGTCATGTCAAACCAGAACTTGGACATCTGGGTCAGCACAGCGCCCTTCTTGGACACCTCGTTGTGCAGGATCACATCAAAGCAGCTGATCCGGTCAGTGGCCACCATAATGAGGCTGTCGCCGTTATCATAGATCTCCCGAACCTTGCCTTCTTTGATGGGTTTGTAGTTGGTCATAGCATCCATCCCGCCTTATCGCAATATTCAAATTTGCCGCTGGCACTTTAAGCCCGTCAGCTTCTAAAAGATTAGCGCATTTTGCAGTAAATTGCAAGTTAAAAGCGAAAAAATCCCACCTGAGCGGGCAGCAAAAGCGCGGACTGCATCATTGCAGTCCGCGCCGGAAAAGCAGCGTTGGTCAGGTTGCACTGTAATCGATCATCAGCATATCGATGCGCTGAAAATCGCTGGAATCAATGCCATAAACGCCGTCCTCATCCTTGGTGACCTGAACGGAGATGGTCTGGGGATCCAGATAGCCGATGGAGTCCAGCTGGACGGACACCAGGTCAATAATAGCGCCGGCCCAAGCCTCCTCATACTGCTCCTCGGTTGCGTCATCAAACTCCCCATTATTGATCCGCTCCTGCCAGGCCGCACCGAACTCCGTGCTGTGGGCCATAGCCTGGTCAATAACGTCCATGGGGTAGACCGTCAGGCTCACCAGATAGGTCTCACCGCTGGTGCTGGTGTCTCCCACCTCATACTTGCTATGGGGGTAGAGCTGATGGTAGAGATCCGCGATCTCATCGCTGATGGAGCTGTCACAGAGATCCAGGTCAATGTTGAAGTAACCGGCAAAGGCCTGCACCTCCGTCTGGATGCCCTGTTCATACTGCTGATGAGCCTCCTCCTTGGTCAGATCCACCTTCTTCAGATACTCATCAGTGTACTGATCCAGATAGATAAGGTCCAGATTGTTCTTCACCAGATCCGACGCAGAAAAGGAGCCGCATCCGGTCAGCAGTGCGGCACAGAGGGCAGCAGTCTCGGCCAATATCAGCAGCTTTTTTAATGTACTCTTCATTTTGATCCTCCTTTGCGCTCGGCGAACGCAACCGCAATAGTCCCGCGGCCTATCATGGCACACTCAGATGCAGTGTGCCGGTAAGAGACCGGAAAGGAGTCCGGTTTCGCAAATTCAGGTATTCTCCTCCGGGATCTGGATCGCCACGCCATTGACCTCTATGCCCTCACTGACCCGGATGACGATGCACTTGGCCCCGTCCACGATACGGGTCTGGAGCAGCTCGCTGCGGTCCGGATTGACCTGAATGACCACATCCGGGGCTTTGACTTCCAGACGCTTGGTGTCCACGAGGTTCTGGGGGCTCAGTTCCGTATTGACGCCGAACTCCGCATCAAAGCGTTCATCAAAAGCCTCAACGTGCTCATCGCTGACGCCGCTGGCACTCAGCACCGCACGCAACCCGCGTTTGGAGATGGTCAGCGGCTCCGGCTCCTTGCTCTCCTTGTGCACGTCGATCATCTGAGTCAGATGATCCTGCACCGCCTGCACCACATCGTAGCTGCACTCCTCCTCCAGCGTCTCCCCCAGAATGGTCTGGAAGGTCTCCCGCTGGACCATGGCAGGCATGGGCTTCTCCGTCTTGAAGATGGCGTCCACGAAATCATCGTGCCCCTCCTGCACATTGTGGGTGTAGTAGAGCGCATTATAGATGTTGGTCGCACGGTCATCAAAGGCCGGGAACATAAAGCCCATCTCAGGAGAACCGACGACCTGCCCCGGAGCCTGAATGTGGAAGCGGCTCTCCCGGCCGATGTAGTTGAGCGAAGGCTTTGTCTCTTTCACCGGGCAGACGGCGCAGAGAATATAGCGGAACTGCTCCGTGGAGTTGTCCTCCTGCACCACATCGTCCTTGCCCTTATAATAGACGTCATAGGTATTATAGGTCAGCAGGATCAGACTGTTGCTCTCCAGATCCAACGACTGGATGACCCGGCTGAAAAAAGCCTGCACCGCGTTCTCGTCCTCCAGTGCGGAGTCACGCAGCGTCATGAGCAGGCGGTGCTCGTCACTGTCCACCACCTGCTGAGTGCGAAAACTAAGATCCAGCAGATTACGCCCGATGGATCCGGTCATGACCTTGCGAAACAGCGACAGGAATTTTTCCGCATCCTGCTCCCCCATCATGGTCAGTGATTCCTTGAACTGGGAGATGATCTCCTTGCGCTCATTGACATAACATCCGTAGATGTAGTTGATATTGCTCTTATCCGGACGCAGCCGGCGGCGCAGCTCGCCGATTTCCTTTTCGTTCATAGTACGATATACCTCGCAAAACTCAATTTGATGTTTAGTATAGCACAAAACCTTTCACTCGAAAAGGTCCGCCTCCCGTTCCGGCAGATTTTCATCTGCACAGGTGGTTTTTTCCGCCGGAGTATGCTAGAATAGAGCGCACGATTTTCAGCAAGACAGTTTAAGGAGAAAATTTAAATATATGGAAAAGAAACTATCCGTTGGACAGAATGCACTGCTGAACTCCATTGGCTCGCTCTTTTATCTGGGCTGCCAATGGCTCATTACAGTGCTGGTCATCCGCATCGGTTCGGTGGAAGATGGCGGCGATCTGTCGCTGGCCATGTCGATCACCAATATTTTCTATACACTGGCTGCATTCGGGATGCGGGAATTTCAGGTTTCCGACTATCACAACAAGCATAGCACCTCCGACTATATCACCACCCGCATTCTGACATGCCTCTGCTCTATTCTGCTGTGCAGTGCAGTCATTCTCCCGAACCGCCACTATTCCGGCACGCAGATGGCCTGTATCCTTATTTATATGCTGTTCCGCGCCTGTGAGGCACTTATCGACACCTTTCAGGCAATCGAGCAAAAAGCAGAACGCATGGACTACACCTGCATTTCCTTTGTGATGCGCGGCATTCTGCTCCTGGGCGGCTTCTCTGCCATTCTGCGCATCACGCATCAGCTACCGCTGGCCATCCTTGGGATTGCCCTGTTTTCACTGGCCGTGCTGTTTCTCTTCGACTGGCCCGCCGCCCGCCGGCTGACCGGCTTCAAGCTGCACTTCTCTCTTAAATGCTCCGCTCTGCTGCTGGTGGAATGCATGCCGCTGATGTGCAACTCACTGCTCCAAACCGCAGTCGTCTCTATTCCCCGCACCACGCTGGAGAGCCTGTATGGTAATTACACACTGGGCATCTATGCCTCGATTGCCACTCCGGCCACCATTGTTCAGTCCGCCGCTACCTGGCTCTACACCCCGACCATCACTGTATTTACCCGCAATTATATTGGAAAAAACAAAAAAGCGTATTTCAGCCTGTTTACAAAAATCATCGCTCTTCTGGCCGCTGTATTCGCCGTTATTCTGGCCGGTGCCGCACTGTTAGGTCATTGGGGGCTCGATTTGCTCTTCGGCGATGAGATCGCCGGCTATTCTTCTCTGCTGATCCCCGTGCTTCTCACCACACTGCTGATCGCACTGTCCTACTTTTCTGGAGCTCTACTCACCATTACCCGAAAACTGAAGGTGCTTCTGGTCGCCAATGCCGCGGCCGCAGTGCTGACCCTGACGCTCTCCCGACCGCTGATCCAGGCCTTTGGCATGAATGGTGTCAACTATGTGATCTATATCGCCATGGGTGTCAATGCACTCATCCTGCTGGCCGCTCTGCTTCTGATACTGAAAGCGCACTTCGACAAACCGGAAATTCAAAGCTAAACGAAAGCGCCGTATGAGAAAAATTTCTCATACGGCGCTTTTATTTACTCGGCCACATTGATCCCATCGCCAAAGTCAAGAATATGCGGGTAATGAGTCTTGCGCTTGTCCTCCGGGGGCATGACCATATAGTCACCATAAAAATTACGCAGCATTGCATCCAGATTGTGAGGAAACTTCAGCATAATATCCTCAAACTTGTACTCCTGCACCGGATACATGTCCTTTTTCCACACAGTATTCCAATTCGGATCTGTATCACAAGGATACCCCATCCGCTTCGTTTCAAC
>CALEQS010000256.1 GCA_937907975.1 uncultured Clostridia bacterium
TCCTCTCCGATCAGGAAAAGAAGGTCGTCTCCTATCACGAGATCGGCCACGCTCTGGTGGCGGCCATGCAGTCCCACTCCGCCCCCGTACAGAAGATCACGATCATTCCTCGCACCTCTGGCGCTCTGGGTTACACCATGCAGGTGGATACCGGGGATAAGTATCTGATGACGCACGAGGAAATTGAGAATAAGATCGCCACTCTGACCGGCGGCCGCGCGGCGGAAGAGATCGTATTCGGCACCTACACAACGGGCGCTTCCAACGACATTGAGCAGGCCACCAAGCTGGCCCGTGCGATGATCACGCGCTATGGCATGAGTGAGGACTTCGACATGGTGGCGCTGGAGACCGTCAACAATCAATATCTGGGCGGCGACGCTTCGCTGGCGTGTTCTCCTGAGACCCAGCGCGAGATCGACCAGAAAGTAGTCGCACTGGTGAAGCAGCAGCACGAAAAGGCCAAGCGTATCCTGACCGAAAACCGCGCAAAGCTGGACAAGCTGGCGCAGTATCTCTATGAAAAAGAGACGATCACCGGCGATGAATTTATGGCGATCCTGAACGGGGGCGAAAAGCAATGAAAGGACGCTCCAAGTTCGGCTGGCTGGAATTGGCCATTGGCGTCATACTGATCGTTCTGGGTGTCCTGACGCTGGCATGGCCGGACGTCGCCCTCTCCAGCATGGTGTTTGCCTATGGCATTGCCGCTGTTATCATGGGCGTGGCAGACATTCTCCTTTATATCCGGGTGGAGCGGTACACAGGTTTCGGGCAGATACTCGCTCTGATCGCAGGGATCTTGAGCGTCATGTCTGGCGTCATGCTGGCGGTTTTTCCCGGCGCAGGCATTATGGTGCTCACAGTGCTGTTCCCCGTCTGGTTCATCGCGCACTGCATCTCCCGGTTGATGCATCTAGGCCATATTCGCTTCACCGCCGGCAATGGGATCTATTACTTCACCCTGATTGTCAATATAATCGGTCTGATCCTGGGCTGCATCCTGCTGTTCAGCCCATTGCTTACACTGACAGCCATTTATTACTATGCTGGCATTTACCTCATCCTGCTGGGCATCGACTCCATTGTCCTGGCGGCCAGCCGCATCGGCACAAGATCGTAATAGAGCTGGCCACACGTCGTGACTTGAAGACGACATATAACTGAAAAATGATAGCGTTCAACCATTTTGATCCAAGCCGCTCCACTGAGTGCGCGCCTGGTCTTTGCAGACGCAGTGAGGGAGGGACGGGTATCCCATCCCTCCCTCGACGTCTGTGGACGGATCTCCATGCCCTCGCCTGAGCTCACATTTCGGTTTACGGGCTGTATGAAGTTTGCTGTAATAAACGCAAATTCAGATAATGGGTGGCGGCTATGCTATATACAGAAAGAGTGGAATGCATTCTGCAACAGCTTCAACTTGGCGCAAACGTCAAGGTAGGGGGAACTTTCGGAGCTTATGAATGTTTCGATCGACACCGTTCGGCGCGACCTAAAGAGCATGGAGCAGGCCGGGCTGGTAAAATACGTCCGAGGCGGCGCTTGTTTGCCGGAGGCCATTGCATCTATCTCCCATTTCAGCGGACGCGAAATCATCAACATTGAGCGCAAGCGGCATGCTGCAGTCAAGGCTTTGCAGTATATCCAACAGGGCATGGTCATTGCCCTGAATTCCGGCACAACGAACACGGTGCTTGCACAGGAGATCGTCAAGCGTTTCTCTAACCTGACGGTCATAACAAATAATCTGGCAGCAGCCTCGGTTCTGATGCAGAATCCGTCCATTCGAACCATTCTGATTGGCGGAGAACTGGATGCAATGGAGCGTTCCACTTTTGGCCACACCTGTGAAGCAGAGTTTGCAAGCTATACGCCGGACTGTGCGTTTTTGTCCATCAATGCCGTGGATCACA
>CALEQS010000257.1 GCA_937907975.1 uncultured Clostridia bacterium
ACCGATACCGGCGAACAGGTCATCGAGGCCGAAGTCCCCATGGCGGAGATGACCAACTATGCCATCGACCTGCGGGCCATGACCCAGAGCCGTGGCACCTTCACCTTCCACTTCGTCCGCTATGAGGACTGCCCCCCGGCAGCTCAGGCCAAGGCGATCGAGGAGGCCCAGGCACTTCAGGCCGAATAATTCAGATCTGATCTCAAATATCGCCGGAGCGAGAGCTCCGGCGATATTTTTGTAGCTCTTTGACATTTTTTCTTAATCGGATTTCATTTGACGCTGATGGGGGATGTCATTATAATATAATAGACAGATACAATAGGATTTGTATCAGCAGACCAATGGAGGAAACTATGGATAACGAAACCCGTTCTCAGAAGAGAACGCTCATCATTCTGATCGTGGCCGTCGTGGTCGTGATCCTGATCGGCCTGACGCTGGCCTACTGCGTCATGGCAAGCCATCACAGGGGCCGTTTCCCGGCCAAGACCTACATCAACGGCGTGGATGTCAGCGACATGACGGCCCAGCGGGCCAAGAACGCGCTGGCCGATGAGGTGGAGAACTACACCCTGACCGTCGAGGAGCGGGGCGGCGCCACCGAGACCATCTCCGGCGAGGCGATCGGCCTGACCTATGTGGACAATGGGGATGTGGACCGCCTGCTCTCCCAGTACAACCCCTACAAGTGGTTCTTTGACCAGTTCCGCACCGACGAGCTGACTGCCGCCACCGACAGCACCTCCAACTCTGCCAAGGCGGAGCAGGCGGTGCGGGCGCTGAACTGCTTCCGCAATTACACCCCGGTGCAGAGCGCAAGCATTGTGGACAACGGTACGGAGTTTGTGGTGCAGGAGGCCGTCGAGGGCAACCAGCTGGACACGGAGGCGGCGGTGGCCGCCATCCTGACTGCGATCAACACCGGCGAGAGCACCATCGATCTGGAGGCGCAGGGGCTGTATCTGGCCCCGGAGGCGGTGGATACCGCCACGCTTCAGGCTACGGCAGATCAGCTGAACGGCTACCTGAAGGCCAACCTCACCTTTGATTTTGGCGATGACCGCGTTGTGAAGATCGATGCCGCGGTGATTCGCACCTGGATCGCGGCGGACGAGAACGGCAATATGGATCTGAACTATGATCTGGTGTTCAATTTCGTCAAGACCAGGATGGCCTACAAGGTGGACACCTTCGGCCTGAAGCACACCATCACCACCCACAACGGCACCAAGATCACCCTGTCCGGTGGTGACTACGGCTGGTGCATGGCCCGGGGCGACACCACCGATGAGATCATCGAGGCTGTCAAGGCGGGCGAGACCAAGGACATGGAGGCCAAGTGGCAGTACAAGGCCAAGAATATGGGCATTGACGACATCGGCGGCACCTATGTGGAGGTCAGCATCTCCGACCAGATGATGTGGTGCTACAAGGACGGCGAGTGCATTGTGGAAACTCCGGTGGTCACCGGCAACCCCAATCGGGAGGGCAGTGCCACGCCTTACGGCAGTGTCTGGGCCATCGACGCCAAGAAGCGCAACGCCACGCTGGGCACGATCGACACCATGGGCTATTCCAGCCCGGTGAATTACTGGATGCCCTTCAACGGCAATGTGGGCATCCACGATGCCGACGGCTGGCGCAGTGAGTACGGCGGCCAGATCTACCTGACCCGGGGCAGCCATGGCTGCATCAACACCCCGGAGGATCAGGTGGCCAAGATCTATGATGCGGTGGACATCGGCACTGCCGTGATCGTCTATAATCTGGATGACCCCAATACGGAGATCGTCAGCCGGCCGGGCGAGTATGCGCCGGTGCAGAATGACGCCGACTGGGACTGGGACGACTAATTCTTTGAAAGCGGATCGAATCCACTTTCAAAGAGGGAGATGCGCCCCGGCGATACCTCGATTCGCGGTGCGAAAAGTCGGCATCGCCGGGGCGAGAAGAGAAAAGAGGCGGAAGTGAATTCCACCTCTTTTCTTTATTTGAATTTTTTCGGCCCCTGCGGGGGCCGAATTCTGTGAAACTAGGTGGGCCGGAACAGGGCACGGGGCCGAATCCTGTGAAACTGCATGGCGCAATGAAACGATGGCCTTTTCCGCCGAAGTATGCTAGAATAAACTGACATTCTTTACGGGGAGGGAACTCAGCGTGATCATTGCGGAGGAACACATCGGCGGACTGACGCTGCTTCAGTCCCCGGAGGAGTTTCAGCTGACCCGGGATGCGCTGGCACTTGTGGAATTTGCGGGCGTCAGGAATGGAGACCGGGTGTGCGATCTGGGCTGCGGTGTGGGCAATCTGCTCATTCCGCTGGGTGCCCGGGCACAAAGGCTGACCCTGGACGGCGTGGAGCTGCGGGAGAGCGCCGCGGCACTGTGCCGCAGGAGTCTGGCGCTCAGCGGCCTGAGCGGCACCATCGTCACCGGTGATCTGCGCCAGCGGCATGAGGCGCTGGCCTGGGGCAGTTATGATCTGGTGGTGGCCAACCCGCCCTATTTTCGCTCCGGGAGCGGGAAAACGTCCCCGTCGGCGGGCCGGGCCTGCGCCCGGACAGAGGAGGGCTATACGCTGAAGGCCGCCTGTCAGGCGGCACAGAGACTGTGTAAATACGGCGGGAAATTCGCCCTGTGTTTGCGGCCGGAGCGGCTGGGCGAGCTGTTTGCGGCGCTGAGCGCAGAAGGGTTGGAGCCCAAGCGGCTTCAGCTCCTGCAGAGCCGGGCGGACGCCGCGCCGAATCTGGCGCTGGTGGAGGCCTGCAAGGGCGGCGGCCCCGGTCTGCGGGTGCTGCCGGTCAAAATCGGAAAGTGAGGAAAGACCATGGCTGGTATTTTATATCTGGTGCCCACCCCCATCGGCAATCTGGGGGATCTGAGCGAGCGCATTATTGAGACACTGCGGGAAGCGGACTTTATCGCCGCCGAGGATACCCGGGTGTCGCTGAAGATCCTGAATCATTTGGGCATCAAAAAGCCCATGGTGAGTTATTACCGCCACAACACCGAGAGCAGCGGCCCTCAGATCCTGAGCCGCATTCTGGCGGGAGAAAACTGCGCTCTGGTGACGGACGCGGGCACTCCGGCCATCAGCGATCCCGGCGAGGAGCTGGTAGCCCAGTGCGCTGAGGCAGGGGTGCAGGTGTGCGCCATACCCGGCCCCTGTGCGCTGGTGACAGCGCTGGCGGTCAGCGGCCTGCCCACCGGCCGGTTCACCTTTGAGGGGTTTCTGGCTATGAACAAGAAGAACCGTGCATCGCACCTCAAGAGTCTCAGCGGGGAACAGCGTACCATGATCTTCTACGAGGCCCCCCATAAGCTGCGTGCCACCCTGGATGATCTGCTGGCGGCCTTCGGGCCGGAACGGCGGATCTCGCTGTGCCGGGAACTGACCAAACTCCACGAGGAAGTGCTGCGCACCACGCTGGCCGGCGCAGTGGAGCACTATGCCGCCACGCCGCCCAAAGGCGAGTTCGTGCTCATTGTGGAGGGCGCGCCGGAGGAGGAGCCGGAGGAGATCTCATTGGAAGAGGGGGCTCAGCGGGTGCTGGCCCTGCGTGGAGAGGGCCTGTCCATGAAGGACGCCGCTCGTCAGGTGGCATCGGAGACTGGGCTTGGCAAGAATGAGCTGTACGCAATGGCGACACAATTGAAATAATGAAATTATACTGCCTGTATAAATTTAAACACGAAAAAGAAAGCCGGGAGAGGGAAAAAATTCCTCTTCCGGCTTTGAACCTTTTTTGCTCTTTTTAACGGCTTATTCCTCAGTCGCCTTGAGCTCCTTCAGACATTTGGTGCAGATATTCTTGCCCTTGAAGTCAACAACTTTTTTGGCCTCACCACAGAAAATGCAGGAAGGCTGGTACTTTTTCAGAATAATGGAAGTGCCCTCCACATAGATTTCGATGGCGTCCTTCTCTGCGATATCCAATGTGCGGCGCAGTTCAATGGGCAGAACGATGCGGCCCAACTCATCCACTTTACGGACAATGCCAGTGGATTTGACTTTCATAAAATTTACCTCCTCTGCATCATTAACAAACGACAAAATCCGGCTACTATTATAACAAATCGTATAGTCCTGTCAATAAAAATTTGGCAAAATGAGTGAAAATTCCCGAGTCCGGGCGTAAACGGTCAGAAACGGACATGAAATTTCAGCAAATTTTGTGGTAAGGTGATGTAAAGAATGGCAATGACACTGATTTGGTGCGCTATGGCATCGGCGGCGCTGGTGTGCGGCGTGATGAACGGCAGTCTGGATACGGTATCTCAGGCGGTGGCAGAGGGGGCGCAGAGCGCCGTGACGCTCTGCCTGAGCATGGCCGGGATGCTCTGCCTGTGGAACGGCGTGCTGGAGGTGATGGATCGGGCGGGACTGACTGCCGTTCTGCGCCGGCTCCTGTGCCCGCTGCTGCGCCGGCTCTATCCGGCCTTTCAGGACGATGCCCTGGTGATGGACGCGGTGAGCGCCAATGTGTGTGCCAACCTGCTGGGGCTGGGCAATGCGGCCACGCCCTTTGGGCTGCGGGCGGCCCGGGGAATGGCGGCGCACAGCGGCGGCGTTGCAAATGACAGCCTGTGTCTGCTTGTGGTGTGCAACACCGCTTCCATTCAGCTTCTGCCCACCACTGTGGCGGCCCTGCGGGCCGGGGCCGGGTGCAGCGCGCCCTTTGACATCCTTCCGGCGGTGTGGTTCACCTCCGCCGCCGCACTGGCAGCGGGACTGGGGGCGGCGGCGCTTCTGCGGCGGGTGTGGCCATGACGGAGCTTCTGGTGCCTCTGCTGCTGGCGGCGGTGGCCATATGCGGTGTGGTCCGGCGGGTGGACGTCTATGCCGCGCTGGCGGACGGGGCCCGGAGCGGAGGAAAGATCCTGCTGCGTATTTTTCCTAATCTGGTGGCGCTGCTGACCGCAGTGGCCATGCTGAGAGCGTCCGGCGCCTTTGAAGCGCTGGCGGCGGCGCTGGGGCCGGTGCTGGGACGGCTGGGCATTCCGTCGGAGACGCTGCCGCTGATGCTGGTGCGCCCCTTCAGCGGCAGTGCCGCCCTGGGGGTGGGCGCGGAGCTCATTCAGGCCTATGGACCGGATTCCACCGTCGGGCGGACGGCGGCGGTCATGCTGGGCGGGACGGAGACGACATTTTACACCGTGGCGGTCTACTTCGGTGCGGCGGGCGTGCATCGGAGCCGCTATGCTATTCCGGCGGCGCTGGCCGCCGACCTTGTTGGCTTTCTGGCCGCATCGCTGGCGGTGCAGCTGTTTTTCTGAAAAAGAAACTGCCCCCACAGTGGCGGGAGCAGTCAGGGAAAGCTCATTCTATGCCCATCAGATCTTTTAATACCGCCCCGGCTAAAACCAGTCCGGCGGCGCCGGGGACAAAGGGATTGCTGGAGGGGATCTGGCGTTTGCCGGAGCCTTCCTCCTGGGCGTCCGGCAGGTCGGTGCAGGGTTTCAAGGCCTCTTCCGTGGAGTAGACCACCTTCAGGTGCTTGATGCCCCGGACGCGCAGTTCCTTGCGCAGGATCCGGGCCAGCGGGCACATGGTGGTCTTGCTGATGTCGGTCACGACAAATTTAGTGGGGTCCAGCTTATTAGCAGTGCCCATAGAGCTGATGAGTGGGACGCCGAGGGCGTGGCACCGCTGGGCCAGCTCCAGCTTGGCGGCCACAGTGTCGATGCAGTCGATCACATAGTCGTAGCGGCTGAGATCGAACTGGTCGGCATTCTCCGGCAGGTAGAACTGCTGGTAGGTGGTCACCCGGCAGTCGGGATTGATGTCGGCAATGCGCCGGGCCATGACCTCTACCTTGGGCTGGCCGATGGTGGAGTGGAGGGCGATGAGCTGGCGGTTCAGATTGGTGAGACTGACCACATCGTTGTCAATGAGATCAATGGCGCCTACGCCGCCCCGAGCCAGTGCCTCGGTGCAGTGGCCGCCTACGCCGCCGATGCCGAATACAGCAACCCGGGCGCGGTGGAGCGCTTCGATGGGTTCCGGTCCGACTTGGAGACGGAAGCGGGAAAACTGGTCTGCCATGGTGTGAGACCCCTCTTTCTGGTATTATTGTTTTCTTTATTATAACCCGGGTACGGCTCTGTGCGCAACTCTACGCCGCGTAGGTTGCCCTCCGGGCGGTTTTCCGCTACACTGAGAGCACAACGAAACAACAAAGGAGAAATACAAATGGAACATTATATTTCCGGACCGTCTCTGCGGAAACTGCGGGAGAATCGGAGCCTGACCCAGCGGGATCTGGGGGAACGGATCGGCGTCAGTGATAAGGCCGTCAGCAAGTGGGAGACAGAGCGGGGACTGCCCGACCTCACATTGCTGGAGCCGCTGAGCCGGGCACTGGGGGTTTCTGTGGCGGAGCTGCTGGCGGGGGAGCGGGTGGTGAACCGCAACCGGGGCGGCAACCTGAAGCGGCTGAGCTTCTATGTCTGCCCGGTCTGCGGCAATGTGCTCACCGGCGTAGGCGAAGCCAGCGTGAGCTGCTGCGGCATTGCCCTTCCGGCGCTGGAAGCGGACGCGGCAGAAAATGAGCACGCCATTTCTGTGGAACAGGTGGAAAACGAGTGGTGGTGCAGTCTGGATCACCCCATGACCAAGGATCACTTTATCTCGTTTTTGGCGCTGGTGACGGATGACCGGCTGGAGCTGGTCAAGCTCTACCCGGAGCAGGAATGCGCTGCCCGCTTTTCCCGTCGGGGAAAGGGGATCCTTTATGCGTACTGCAATCGCCACGGGTTGTTCAGCACTCGGATGAAGTGATAAATTGGGGTTTGTAGGTTTCTTCCGAAAGGCTTCCCCTCAAGGGGAAGGCTTCGACAGTCTCTGCAAACTTTCGGCATGTCATCCTGAGCGCAGCAAAGGATCTTAAAACACCCGCCTCCGACAAGAAGCACACTGCTTGTAGAAGCCGGTGCTGTAAGATTCTTCGTCGCTTCGCTCCACAGAAATGACATGGGTGGAAATCTGGCTTTATTTCGACAACCCCCAATTTACCCGCAAAGTAGAAAGCCGCCCCGCAGATCCTGCGGGGCGGCTTTTTGCTGTCTTACTGCTTCGGCGCAGTCTTTTTCGGTGTGGCAGGGGCGGTTTCTGCGGCAGGGGCGGCGGGCTTGACCGCCTCGACGATTCCCTCGGCCAGCCCGGCAATGCCCTGGATCTCACTGGGAATGATGATCTTGGTTGCCTTGCCGTCCGCGGCGGCGGCAAAGGCCTCCAGGCTCTTGAGCTGAATGACTGCACTGCTGGGAGCGGCGGCAGTCAGCAGGCGCAGACCCTCGGCCTGGGCCTCCTGCACCTTGATGATGGCGGCGGCCTGTGCCTCAGCCTCCATGATCTTGGCCTCCTTGGCGGCCTCGGCCCGCAGGATCACGGACTGGCGCTCGCCTTCGGCCACGAGGATCTTGCTCTGCTTCTGACCCTCAGCCTGAAGCAGGGTCTCGCGGCGCTCACGCTCGGCCTTCATCTGGCGCTCCATGGCGTCCTGGATCTCGCGCGGTGGGATAATGTTCTTCAGCTCCACCCGGTTGACCCGGATGCCCCAGGGATCGGTGGCCTCGTCCAGAATGGCGCGCATCTTGGTGTTGATCACGTCGCGGCTGGTCAGGGACTGATCCAGCTCCAGCTCGCCGATGATGTTGCGCAGG